>JAHEML010000159.1 GCA_024643705.1 Caldilineaceae bacterium
TCGGCCCAGTTACTACTGGACTTTCTGGCGCTGTGGCGGGGATCGGTGAATCTGACAGCTTCTGAGTTGGCTGACCTGCTCGGCGCGGTGCAGGAGGGGTATGAACATGATGGTGGGCTGACCGAAATCCGCCGCCGCCGAACGATAGATACGGTTGAACAGGCCCAACTTCATCCATTGCTTCGGGACACTCTGTTGGCCGAGTTGCAAAGACATCCGGCCCGTTTCCGGCGCATTCACCGGCTGGCGGGCGATTGGGCAGCATACCGAGGCGAATGGACGGCCGGTGCCCGCCATTATGCTCAGGCCGGCAGCGTGGAAGCTGCCTGTGACCTGCTCCTGGCCGAGGGGCATATCCTGGACCGGGCAGACGGGCTGGCGGCGGTTGACGATCTGCTACTCATTTGCCGCCGGAACCAGGCGTTGCCCAGCCAGCAGGAACGATTGCGCGAGCTTTTGCTGCTGCGGGGGGATCTTCTCATCCACACCACCCGGGCCGAAGAGGCGCGCGAGAGCTACCGTCAGGCTCTGGAATCGACCAACGGGCGTTTGGCCCAAGCCAAATTATCCGAACGTTTGGCCGTAAGTTTCTTTGAGACGGGCCGTGCCCAGGACGCGCTGGACCTGTGTGAAGAAGCCCTGAAATTGGTGACGTGGGATTTGTCGGCAGAAGGGGTGCGGCTGCGCCTGCAATTGGGTGGTGCGCAGGTGAAGGCCCTGATCGCCCTTTCTCGCTTTGCCGAGGCTGCCATTCTGTGCCAAAAAGGGCAGGACGCGGCCAAACTTCTGCGCTTGGTCAAGTCCAAAGCTGCGGACGAGGTGGTTGCCAACAGCCATTACGCCTTGGGCTATATCGCGCGCGTATTGGGCGATCTGGATGAAGCACGCAAACATTTCTTGCAGTCGGTGCGCTATGCCCGGTCGGCCTACGTGCAAGATGTAGAAGCGGGCAGTCTCGCCTATCTGGCGGTGATCCAGCGCGAGATGGGGGATTTGCCCGGCGCGGTAGAGAGCGCAGACTCTGCCATGGTGGTGGCTGCATCCATCGGTAACGATTATCTACGCTCCGGGATTCTTCACATCCAATCCATCAGCGCCTATTGGCAAGACGACCTGACCGGCGCGCTGGTCCTGAGCCACCAGGCCAGAGCGTTGAAAGAAGCGATGTTGGATGTCGAAGGCGTGATCGGCTGCGATATCTTACAGGGGCTGGTTCTATCGGCGTTGGGCGATCTGCCGGCAGCCAAAGCACGGTTGGCCGAAGGGCTGCTTCAATGCCGGTTGGTAGACAATGGTTGGCTGCAAGGAATTGCCCTGTATGTGCAAGGTGTTGTCCTGGCTTTGGGGGGTGCCCTAGATCAAGCAGAGGCAAGCATTGACGACGCCTTGAGTCTGACAGGTTTTGTCGCCGATGCGCCTTATCGGGCGTCAGCACTGCTCTACCGGGGGATCATTCATCTTGCCCAGGGCAAAACCGGTGAGGCCCAGGCAGCCCTGGACGAAAGCCTTCCCCCTGGCGCGGCAATGGACATCCTGCTCCTGCACGATCTTTTGCAGGCAATGCTTTGTTATGCCATCGACGATCAGCCGCGCATGTTCTCCATTTTGGAGCAGTTGTCGGCGCGTTCCCAAGCCACCGGCCACCTGGTCTATCACCGAGAGAGCCTGCGGCTGGCAGCCATCGCGCCCCAGAAACCCGCCCTGGCTCAATTGCCCGGTCTGGTCTCTTGTTTGGTTGAAAATGTGTCTATTTTTTCGGAATAAGGGGTATAATGGGCCAAGCAAGACATATCTGATACTATCTGCCCAACCGAGACGACCTTAGAAGCGTTACCCATACTTTCTACCGTCCACTGCATTGTGAACATCAAGAATTGAAGATCACATCACGGTCTGGAATGAGCGAATGACAAACCAACGTACACCCGAAGAATACACCGAGCGGCTGATCGGGAGCTACCGGCGTTTCAGCGAAACCCTGGCTCTGTTGGAACCGGAAGAATACGCCGTTCCCTGTCTGCCCGAAGACTGGACACCCGTGGCAACGGTGGCCCACGTGGCCTTTTGGGACGACTACCAACGGCAGCGCATGGAGGCCGCTCTGACCGGCGCATGGGCCGAGCATCTGCCCCGCCCCGCGGAGGACAATGACAGCCGGGCCGCGGCAGATAGCGCGTTGGCGTGGGATGATGTGCTGTCCAAAGCTGACACCAACCGTCGAAAGCTGGTGGACTTCTCCCGCAGCCTGACAGCCGAGCAGATCGCCGCCGTCTATGTGGAAGGGGGCAATGAGCGTCCGGTTTTGCAGATTTTATTGGAGCAAATGTCACGGCATGTGTTGGAGCACAGCCGGACCATTCATGCCTATTGTGGCTCCTGGCAGCGCTGGGGGCGAACTGGTTTTCGCGCTTTCTATGCCCGCCAAAGCTGGAACTTTCTGGACACCATCTCCGGGCTGACAGAAGCAACCTGTCTTACGGTTCCGGTGGCGGGCGAGTGGTGTGTGCGCGAAATGCTGGTCCACGTATTGGTGTGGGACGAATTTTGCTACCAGTTGGCGCAGCAGTGGCCCAGCGTCGATCTGGCGACCTTGACCCACTGGACTGAAGGTGGCTTTGACCAGATCAACGAGCGATTGGTGAACGAAAAGGCAGCTATGGGGATGATCGATCTGCTGGACGAAATGGTGACTGTCCATCGTCGAATTCTGCGCCAATACGACAGACTCTCAGACGAGGAACTGCAAGCCGAGGCAGAGTATGGGTGGGGGCAGAAAGGGTCGTTGCTGGGGGTGTTGTTCGATTTTTCCAGCCACACCGCAGAACATGCGGCCCAGTTGTACGAGGCGCGGCAGGCGGGGGTTTTGGCCGCATAAAAAGGCCGCCGTCCTTGCAGCAGGGTGCGATGTAATGTTCGATGCACTGCAAAAACGGCGGATAGGAAAATTGTACTATTTGCCTTGCGGGATTCCAAACTTCGTTTAGGCTGAATGTGCATAGCGCAGGCTGGTGGCGCTATCGCTCAAATGGGATACGCTGCCTGCTCCCCCAAGCAATTCCCACCTGTTTTCTCTGCGTTCCAAGGTGAAAATGGCGCAAAGGGGTACGCTGATTCTCTCTTGGGTTCCGGTAAGATGGCGCACAATCCCAATCACCGGGGCCGCATGGGTGACGAAGAGCAGGTTTTGCGTAGGGAAAGCGTCGGCTAATTGTTGCACAGTTTGGCTCGAACGAAGATACCCCTCGGCTTCGCTCTCCGGGTACGAAAGCTGGCCGATTGGCCGGTAGCTCTGATCGATGCGGGCAAAGAGCCGGTTGCGCTCTTCCTCTGCCAGTAGTGCGGGCATCTCTTTTGCAACCGGCAGAATTTCACCGATCCCCGGCTCCAGCGCCACGGGCAGGTCTATTGCGTCGGCGATGTGATGGGCTGTTTGGATGGTGCGCACAAAGGGCGATGCAAAGATGCGCTGAACAGCCTGCCCACGGACAGCCTGCCCACGCAGGCCGATGCCAGCCTCTTGGGCTTGGCGTTCGCCGTCGGCGGAAAGGGTGGGATCGAAGGGGCGCTCGGCGGTTTTGGCCCAGCCTGGGTTGCCGAAATCTTCCCGGTTGCCGTGGCGGACAATCCAGACCGTTTGTGTGGTTCGCGCTTCTGTCATTGGGTTTTCCTGTGGGGTGATGGGCAATAGTTGGTTCAGTTGTAACAAATTGGTTCAGTTGTAACAAAGTTGTGGTAGATTGTCCATTCTGCGCCATGCGCCTTGGAATGCTTGCTCTATTTTCCGTGCGCTTATTCTCAAATTTAAGATGAAAGGTTCGCTATTCATGGCAGCACACGAGCCGGCCTTGCCGGAATTGATGGAATTTGCCCGCCAATTGGCCGACGAAAGCGGGGAGTTGATCCGCCGCTATTTCCGTTCGGGCTATGCTGTGGAGCAGAAAGCCGACGCCTCGCCGGTGACGATTGCCGACAAAGGTGCAGAGGAATTGATGCGCCAACGTATCCAGGCCAGGTATCCCCATCACGGCATTTTGGGTGAAGAGTATGGGGTGCATCAGCCCGACGCCGAATATCGCTGGGTGTTGGACCCAATCGACGGCACGAAGAACTTCATTAGCCACAGCTTCCTCTTTGGCACGCTGATTGCCCTGCTCAAAGATGGGCGGCCCATCCTGGGCGTGATCCATCAGCCGATTGTGCGGGATTTTCTGATCGGTGATGGCACGGGTGCCTGGCTCAACGGCCAAACTGTGCGGGTTGGTACGTGCCCGCGGATCGAAGATGCCGTGCTACTTACTTCGGATCACTGGAATCCCTTTGACTATCAGAATGGCCCGGCCTTTGAAGCCCTGAGCAAGCGGGTGTTGCGCTATCGCACCTGGGGCGATTGCCACGGCTATCAACTGGTTGCCACGGGTGGCGCGCATATTATGACAGATCCGGTGATGAACGAATGGGATTACTTGGCCTTGATCCCGATTATCGAAGGGGCGGGTGGACGCATCACCAATTGGCAGGGGGACGATCCTCTGTCCGGTAGTGGGATTGTGGCGAGTTGTGGAGATATTCACGATCAGGTGATTGGGCTGTTGAATCCGTAAATTCCCGTGGGGCTGTGCCACTGGGGTGTGTCTGGCTGCACACTTTTTTGGGGGCGCAATCCTCTTGACGCCCAATACAACTCTGCTATACTAAAGGAACAAAAGGAGTGGAGAGTTGGTGTTTCTCTCCTGTTGCCTCACCCGGAGCCGTTCGGCACACAGGCTCTATTGTTGAAATTCTGCCCCGGAAGTTACAAATCATGCTTCCTCGTAACGGTCCGGTTCACATGTTCAAAAAGCCAATCGAATAGATGTCCAAATGTATTTTGGTGCCGCTCTTTTCAAAAGATGAGGAGTTTGTATGCGAAACAGTCGAAGCACAACACAGACCACCGCGCGCCGGTGGTTGTCCACTCTCGTTCTCACTGCACTTCTTTTCTCGCTGCTATCGGGGACGATCCTTGCGAAGACAGATGGGACGGTCCCAGCCAAGAATGTGCACAAGAATGTGGCCCAGGAGGATGCCACTCCTATTCTGCTGGGCGAGTATGTGCAGCAGGTGGCAAGCAAAGACGATCTGTTCACTTTTTCTGTCTATCTCCCTGAAGAGGGTGATTATGTGATCAGCCCGGACGATGCCGAGGCAGCCAAAGCTTTTAGCGCGTCCATCTCGGATGATCAAGGCCAGTCTGTCTATGATGGCGCGCTGGCAATGGAAGCGGTGACCTTGGCCGCAGGCAATTATACCATTGTTGTAACAGCCCTTGAAGACGGTAATCTGAGTTTCTTTGTGCTGGGCAACATCGGCGGCATGAGCAGTAGCGAGCGTTCTCCCGGCAAACTCTACCCAGGCAGCATCTATTACGAAGCCGATGTGAGCGATACCCGCTACGCGACTCTGACTATCCCAGATTCGAGCTACCCCCAGGAAGTCCTCCTTTATATCGAAGCAGGGAAGGATGATACTTTTTACGTGTCGGTCGATGGCGATGACTACGCATACAGAGACGTCAACGGCGACAAATCGGAAATGTTGCGTTTTTACAGCGAAGGCGGTCAATTTACCATTACTGTGACACCCTCGGACCGCCGCTCAGAATTCACCGCGATTGTCTTCCTGGCTGGGGCGCCGGTGAAACTCGAACTGGGTGGAGAACTTGACGCGACCCTCTCTGCCGACACCGACACCCAGATTTTTCAGATGCACATTGATGACGTGTACGACGATGTGCAGGTGACGCTGACCCCAGCCGAAGGTACCACCGCCTCGCTCTCCATTGTGGTGGTGGATCACTACCAAAATGGCACTTTCTATGTCAGCGGTGATACCCAGGCTGATGACTCGATTGTTGCCTCCACCGATGCCCTGCTCCCCGGCGACTATTATGTGGTTGTTACCAGTTATGACGGTGTGGAGGCCAACTACCTCTTATCGGCAGAGGGTACACCCGGCGCGCCGATGGTTCCCTTGTCGATAGGCGAGCCTGCCGAGGGCACTCTGGATGATGGCGGCATTCAATATTATCGTTTGGATGGCGTGGCCGCGGGCACTTTTCTGCGCATTACCCTGGCGTCCGACGCCACCGACAGCGATTTTGACCTGAATGTAGGCATGGCACAACCACTGGAGCAATGGACGAGTGCCTCCACCGGCGCCAACGAAGAGGTGATCCTGATCGCCCCCAACGATGGTCGCTACTATGTCAAGGTCTCCAGTTATAGCGGCGACGGCGACTACACCCTCGACGTTGAAGAGATTACGGGTGTGGGGCTGATCTCAACCAATAAAATTGTTCCAGAGACAGTTGTCGACGATGGTTATGTGGTCTTTGGCTTTGAGATCGAAGAACCAGGGCAACTTCTCTCGGTTCTGCTTGCCAGCGACGAAGCATCCGATCTGGACCTGTCGGTCGTCCATTTTGGAGCCAATGGAGAGCGGATTCATGATCTCACCAGCGCTTTTGTTGGCTCGTCTGAAATTGTCAGCCAGGCGGCGGCTGATCCCGGCATCTACGAAGCACGGGTGCGAGCCTATGGGCAGGGCGGCAGCTTTGCACTGCTGGTACGGGTCGAAGACCCTGCATCACTGCTGGGGGGAACGTCCCAAAGCAGCCAGAGCGAGGGCGAAGTCCTGCTGACAGACGACTTCTCTGATCCCGAGAGTGGCTGGGCTGTGGACGTGGAAAATGGTGGATACGTGTACGCCGACGACGCCTACCAGATTACGGTTGATCCCAACCAATACCAGGCCGTGATGCAAAATGACACCGCGTATAGCGATATCAGCTTGGAAATTGAGGCGACGCAAACCGCGGGTGATCCCGAAGGATATGCCGGGCTGGTTTGTCGGTCCAGTGCAGATAGTTACCTCTACCTGGATGTCAGCCCTGCCGGTGACTACGCTATCGGCCAACTCATTGGTGACAATTCAACGATTCTGGTTGATTGGACAAGCGACGATGCCATTGATACGACAGAAGGTGCGGTCAATACCTTGCGTCTGGACTGCATCGGCACCACCATCACCGCCTATGCCAACGGGGTGTTGCTGAACAGCGCAACCGTGGAAGAGGGCGAGGGCGGCTTTGGCTTCGAGGCCGGAAACACAAAGGCAGCCACCGATCCCGCCATATTCATCTTCGACAATCTGGTTGTCAGCCAACCCTAGGTGGAGAAATGAAGGACACGGGCTGGATTACTTGAAAATGGAACGCTGATGCTGCAGATCGGGCGGATGACAACGGATATAATCAGCATCCCATTTTTATCTATGGTTGTGCCCTCCAAGACGTATGGATAACTGATATGAAAATGACGGGTTTGCACAGATGCTGTCTGTGCAAACCCGTACCTTTTCGGGTGCCGGGTGATGAGAATCTACGCGAAGGGCCTATCCTGGTTTCCGTGTAGTTCCAGGAAAGTCTTTGGACGCAGAGTAACGCTGCTGAACGCTCGATTTTATTCAGATGTTTTTCAGTTTTAGGGCGGACTGGAATGATCGGCATCACCGGGCCTAAACGTGCTGGGCAGCAGGGTAGCCGGGCA
>JAHEML010000936.1 GCA_024643705.1 Caldilineaceae bacterium
CAGGTGATCAATTGGATGAAAGAGATCGTCGGTTTCCCCCCCGAAGCTAGCGGCCTGCTGGTCAGCGGTGGGTCCATGGCGAATTTTGTCGGATTGGCCGTGGCGCGCAACATCAAAGCTGGCTTCGACGTGCGCAACGAAGGGATGACTGCCGCGCCCCAACGCCTGACGATCTACGCGTCGGTGGAGGTGCATAGCTGCAACCAAAAGGCCACGGAACTCATGGGGTTGGGCAAGCGTAGTCTACGCCTGATCCCCGTCAACGCTGATTTCACCATCGACCTGGACGCGTTGGAGGCAGCTCTGGCCGCGGATCGGGCCGCGGGGATGCGCCCCATCTGTATCATTGGCAGCGCGGGCACTGTCAACACGGGCGCGGTGGACGATCTCAACGCATTGGCCGACATCTGCCAACGAGACGGACTTTGGTTCCATGTGGATGGGGCCATCGGCGCGATTGGCATGTTGGCCGAGAATGTGCGCCCATTTCTCACAGGCATGGAGCGGGCCGATTCTGTGGCGCTGGATCTGCACAAGTGGATGCACGTGCCTTTCGAGGCGGGCTGCGCGCTCATCCGCTACGACGACGACCACCTGCGCACCTTCTCGGTGACCCCCGAATATCTGGAACATGGCACCCGGGGCTTGGCCGGGGGCAAGCGTTGGTTCAGCGACTATGGCCTGCAACTCTCCCGCCACTTCCGTGCGCTCAAGGTCTGGATGACGATCAAAGAGCAGGGGCTGGACAGGCTGGGGCGCATGATGGCCCGCAATGTGGAGCAGGCCCACTACCTGGCCGGGTTGATCGACGCCGATCCCCTGCTCGAATTGGTCGCACCTGTTGGCTTGGACATCGTCTGCTATCGTTTCAACCCCGGCGGCATGGACGACGCTCAACGCGCTCAACTTTGAAATCCTGACCCGTTTGCAGGAAGAAGCGATTGCCGCGCCCTCTTCCACCCGGCTGAACGGGCGCTATTGCATTCGGGTTGCCATTGCCAACTATCGCAGTAGCCTGGCCGATTTTGAGGCGCTGGCGGGTGAGACGCTGCGGATTGGTCTGTCGATACAAAATCACAAGTAACCCGGTTTCTATAACCACAAAGGGAAGATGAGAATTGGCGGCAGACCAAATACCCACACAGCCCAAACCCACCCCACCCCCCAAGCCAACCCAACCGGCATGGCGCCGACTGATTCCCATCGCGCTCATCATCGTGGGCCTGCTGGTGACAGTCATCTTCGGTCTGCGCTCAGTACGCTCGTTTCGCCAGGTGCGCTACATCCAGCAGCAGGGGCTGGATAAAGGTACGGCCAGCGTGGACGCCATTCAGCCCTGGATGACCATCCGTTTTATTGCGGTGGCCTATGCCGTGCCGGAGGAATATCTCTACAGCGCGCTGGACGTCGCCTTTGACAAGCGCAACGCCGACCGGCCCATCGGACGCATCCAGCCGGAGCCGCCGGGCCAGGGCGATGGGCCGCCGCCGACCCCGATCCCCGATTTTGGCACGGTGATCGTGGAGCGGGCCAAAGCCGCGGTGCTGGCCTATCAGGCCGACCCAGTGGCAACGGGGCTGCATGATGTGCGCCCGTGGATGAGTCTGCGCTATATCAGCAACAGCACAGGTGTGCCCCTGGACGACCTGTTCGACAAAACTGGGCTTTCCCCGTCGCTCAACCCCGACAAACCCCTGGACCTGCTGGCCGCCGAGGAAGAATATCCTGGCGGGCCAAGAGCACTGACGGACGATGTAGCAAGAGCGTTGGGTGTAGACCCAGGTAGGGGGCGGCCATGAGTCTGGCTGACCTGAGTAGCAATATTCTCACCTACATCATTACCTACGGTTCGGTCGCGCTGGGCGTAACAATTCTGCTGGCGGCCCTGGGTGTGCCCTTTCCCAGCACAGTTTTCGTGCTGGCAAGCGGGGCATTTATCCAGCAGGGGGTGCTGGAGTTGCCTTCGACCCTGGCGGTGGCCCTGCTCTTTGTGGTGGCAGGCGATACGTTGAGCTATGGGATGGGGCGGCTCTTGCGGGGGATCATCCAAAAACGTTTTGGGCAGATGGAAAGTTGGCGCAAGGCCGAGGCCTATT
>JAHEML010000937.1 GCA_024643705.1 Caldilineaceae bacterium
GAATATCCTCCGCCGCAATCGTCTCGGCCCGGATTCGGCTCTCGGCAAAGGCCACATCTTCCGGCACAAGCGGGTTCAGGTGATGGCAGACCATGAGCATATCCAGATGCTCGGCGATGGTGTTCACCGTGAAAGGGCGGGTGGGATTGGTGGACGAAGGCAGTATGTGCGGGAACGAGGCGATGCGCATAATATCCGGCGCGTGGCCGCCCCCCGCGCCTTCGGTGTGATAGGTGTGGATGGCCCGCCCGGCGATGGCTTCGATCGTCCGCTCCACATAGCCAGCCTCATTGAGCGTATCCGTGTGGATTGCCACCTGAACGTCAAAAGCATCGGCCACAGCAAGGCAAGTGTCGATGGCCGCGGGTGTTGTGCCCCAATCCTCGTGCAATTTCAAGCCGCACGCGCCAGCCCGCAACTGCTCGGCCAATGGTTCGGCTGTGGCGGCGTTGCCTTTGCCCAGCAAGCCAAAGTTGACCGGCCAGGCTTCTGTCGCCTGTAGCATCCGGGCCAGGTTCCAGGCGCCGGGGGTGGCGGTTGTGGCATTTGTGCCTGTGGCCGGACCTGTACCGCCCCCCAGCATTGTGGTCACGCCGCTACTCAAGGCCTCGGTGATCTGCTGGGGCGCGATAAAGTGGATATGGGCGTCGATCCCGCCGGCGGTGACGATTTTGCCTTCGCCTGCGATGACTTCTGTGGCAGGGCCAACCACCAGTTCCGGGTCCACGCCTGCCATAGTATCTGGATTGCCCGCCTTGCCCACTTTCACAATCCGTCCATTTTTGACGCCGATATCGCCCTTCACAATGCCCCAGTGGTCCACAATCAGTGCGTTGGTGATGACCAGATCGAGCGCTCCGGGGGTTTCGTCCCGTGTCACTCGGCTGCTCTGGCCCATCCCATCTCGGATCACCTTGCCGCCACCAAAGGCAATTTCGTCGCCATAAACAGTGAAATCCTTCTCCACTTCGATGATCAATTCTGTGTCGGCCAGCCGCACCCGGTCACCGGTGGTGGGGCCATACAGGTCGGCGTAGGTGCGCCGGGGAATGGATAGAGTCATTCGTTTCTCCTATGGCGTAGGTGCGGTCAAAAACCGCACGATTTCGGATATCCCCTGTTTGTGCGGTTAGAAACTGCATTTACGGAGTGACGGTTTTCAGCGCCGCGCTCTGCACCGCCAGATCATCCAGGCTGCCGTTGACCAAGCCATTGCCGCCGAACACGATACGTTCCCCGGCCAGGGCAACCAGGGCTACCTCTTTGTCGTCCCCCGGTTCGAAGCGCACCGCCGTGCCCGCGGGGATATTTAGCCGCATTCCATACCCTGCGGCTCTGTCAAAATGCAACGCGCTATTCACCTCGAAAAAATGATAGTGGCTGCCCACCTGCACGGGTCTGTCGCCCGTATTGACCACCAACAACGTGGTCGTTGCCCGCCCAGCGTTGGCCTCAATCGGCCCGGCCTCTGCGTCGATAAGAATCTCGCCCGGTTTCATTGCTGCTCCTTTTGAAAATGACCACCAATCTCGACAATCGACCCAATGTACGCCGCTTGTCGTCAGCCGTCGGTCGTCAGTCGTCAGTCATCTATTCTCCTACTGTATCGGATCGTGGACCGTCACCAGCTTCGTCCCATCAGGGAAGGTAGCCTCCACCTGCACTTCGTGAATCATCTCGGCCACCCCATCCATCACATCCTGGCGCGAAAGAATTGTGGTGCCGTAGGTCATCGTCTCGGCTACACTGCGCCCGTCGCGTGCGGCTTCCAGAATCTCAAACGAGAGGATCGCCACAGCCTCGGGATAATTCAGCTTTAATCCCCGGCCCTGGCGTTTGCGCGCCAGTTCGGCGGCCAAAAAGATCATCAACTTTTCCTGTTCGCGTGCCATCAAATGCATCGGAAACTCCCATGAACGGTAGGATTATTGGTTCAACCGGATTATTTTGTGTGGGCGCACCAAGCGCCCTACGATTGTTGTTCAATAGACCTTGCGCGGGGCAATGGCATCTTCCCAGTATAGGCTCTGTTTCGGCTTCTGCCAGACTGCATACATGCCCGTTGCAATGTCCCGGCTATTCTGGCAGAACACCCG
>JAHEML010000938.1 GCA_024643705.1 Caldilineaceae bacterium
GCTCCTGCCACTGATCACAATGATTCTGGCGTCTCGTAAAGGCCTGTGGGCAAAGGATTGATGAAGAGAAAAATACTCAACGCTCCTCCACACTTTTGCCCTTCCCTTTTGCCTTTGTCCTTCATTTCCCTGCCTTATCAATCCGCCCTAAACCGGCTATACTACCTCCACCGACACCCACCCAACCATAGAGAATCCGATGGCGTTTACACCATCTCCCCCTCCTTGTGCGGGCCGATGCCATGGCAAATGCAGTGCAGGATATAATCGACGGACGGTAACGAACCAGTGGAAACCGCCAGGCCACTCAAATTGACCATACAAACAGCCGCTCCCAGAAAGTGGGCTGGCCTTCTCTACCGAGCCTTTTTTGCCGTCTACACAGCCGCGTCTATCCTTTGGCTAACGGTCGGCCTGATTCCCCTGCTGGCCCACCATCTGCCGCCGGTCGACGAAGGGCTGCGCGCTCTCAACCGGGCCTTCCCCTCGGTGGAATCCGAATGGGGGCAGCTCATCTGGGGGTTGCGGCTTGCCTCCCGCACCGGCAACCCCTTATTGGCTGTCATACTTCAGTACATGTTTAGCGCGGCCAGCCTATCGCTGGGAGTCATCCTACACCGACTGCGCCCAAAAGACACCCTATCCCGCCTGTTGGCCCTGGGGCTGATCGGCACCGCAGCCGTCTTCAACCTGCAAGCCCACGCGCTCGTCGAAGTCATGTGGACAGGTGTACCCCTCTGGCTGGGTGCGCTCCACGAAAGTCTGCATTTTATCGGCGGCAGCACCTACACCTGCGCCATCCTGCTTTTCCCCACCGATCGCCTGCCCGCCTGGCCCTTTGCCCAGCTCCCTTGGGCCATCCCTTCGTGGCTGCGCCGCATTTCCGGCAGTCTCTTTTTTTTGATTGTGGGTCTTGTTGGCTGGTTTTGGATCTATGTCACCCACTGGGAGACTGCCGCCGGCTATGTGGCCTTTTACGGGCTGCTCGTTCCTCTGGCCGGGTTAAGCACCCAATGGCTGCGCTTTCGTCAGGCCCGCAGCGCAGCCGAGCGACAGATATTGCGCACCTGGACCCTGGCCCTATTGCTGGCCGTGGCAGCCTCACTGCTCGTCGGCACGCTCCTGATTGTGGCCCAATATCTAACAGTGCAGAGCATCAACTTCAGCCGGATTGGGCTGGAAAGCCTGGTTTTCACAATTGTCCCAATCCTCTTTGTGGGCATCCCCATTTCAATGGCTTTTCTCGTCCTGCGTTATCGACTCTGGGCACTGGAATTCGCCATCAACCGCAGCCTCGTCTACGGGACACTCACCGCCATCATTGCCGGGCTTTATATGCTGATCGTCGTCGGTGCGGGCGTGCTTGTGCCCGAAAATTGGCACTGGACCCTGACCGCCCTTGCTGTGGGGATGATTGCAATCGTCGTGCAGCCCTTGCGCCAAGCCCTCCAAACCGGGGCCAACCGGCTGCTCTATGGCGAACGGGACAACCCGGCCACTGCCCTTTCCCACTTGGGCCAACGGCTCGAGGCCGCGGCCACCGCCGAGGATGTGCTGCCCGCCATCACCGAAACCATCGCCCGCAGCCTGCGCCTGCCCTATGCCGCGATTGCCGTGTCCCAGGATGAAAAACGGGAAATCATCGCCAATTTTGGCCCGACGCCCCAAAACGTTCTGGCCTTTGCCCTGGTCGATCAAGGCGAGAGTGTGGGCGAATTGCTGGTGGCCCCCCGCTCGCCCGGCGAGGATTTCGACGAGGCCGATCACCGCCTGTTGGCGAATCTGGCGCGACAGGCTGGCCCCGCTGTCCATGCTGTGCTGCTGGTAAAGGCGTTGCAGCGCTCCCGGGAGCGGCTGGTGACGGCCCGGGAAGAAGAGCGCCGCCACCTGCGCCGGGAACTCCACGACGGTCTTGGCCCCCAGTTGGCCGCCCTGAGCCTAAAAGTGGAGGCAGCTCGCAACACCGCTGAGAGCAATCCCCAGCTGCACGCCCAACTGTTGCAAGAGGTCAAAAGCGGCGTGCAGTCCGCCATCGCCGACATCCGTCGCACAGTGTACACCCTGCGCCCCCCTGCGTTGGACCAGTTGGGGCTG
>JAHEML010000939.1 GCA_024643705.1 Caldilineaceae bacterium
ATTCTGGTTGTCCTGCTGCTCTCGGTCACGCTCTGGGTGGCCGGTCCCGCGCTCGAATCCCTGCTGGGGCTGCCTCGCACCCTGCTCAACAGCGCGGTTGTCGCGATCGGGGCGGTTGTCATTATGTCGATTGAGGAGATTGTGGATTGGAACGACCTTAAGGGGGTGAACTGGGGCGTCTTCTTTATCATCGGCGCGGGTCTCACATTGGGTGATTCTCTGGACAAGACAGGGGCAAGCGAATGGTTGGCGAATCTCCTGTCGCCAATGTTGCAGGGGCTGCCCTACATCGTCGTGTTGAGCTTCCTCATCCCGGTTATTTATATGTTGACACAGTTTACCAACAGTGTGACCTGGGCCGCGATTCTGACACCGATGCTAATCACACTGGGACAGGTCAGCGGCATTGGGGCTGTACGTCTGGTGGTGCCGATGACACTGACTCTGGCCTTCTGCTTTCTCCTGCCCATCTCTTCGGCGCGGATGACGCTCGTGGCTGTTACGGGCGCTGTCCCACGCAAAGATATGCTGCGGATAGGTCTGATCGTGGGTGTGCCATCTATCTGTGTGGTTTGGGTATTCTTTGTGGTGATGAGCAAAATCGGTCTGATTTAGTCTAAAGATAGCCACGGATGAACACTGATAAACACGGATGAGTATGAGGAAAATCTGCGTAAATCCGGTGTTTCTGCGTTCGTCAGCATCCCTGTGTTCACGGCTGACCAGCGGCGTCTACTGCGCCAGAAAGGGAACTTCATGCGTATCTGGCTGATCGGGGCAGGTTCTGTAGGAACAGCAACCCTGCGTCAACTCCAAAAAAACCCGGACATCACGGTTATTGTCAGCGATGCCTCCGACAATCCGCTGGCTGTGCGCGAAGGGCTGATCGACGGTGTCGACTATGTCTCATCTGTCAATTCGGCGAACATCAACCAACTGGCCCGACGCATACGCCCCGACCTGATTCTGCTCTCGCCCCCCGAAGGGGGTGTTGGCCTGGGCGCACTGGAAGGCGGACAAGCCCTGGCACAAGCGCTCAACTATGAGATCAGCACCCGCAGCACCTATCCCGTGATCGTTCTCTCCCTATCCAACACCCGCTAAACATCCAGCCATGCCCACCAGATACCAGAACCCGACACCGGCCATCCCACACAATTTAGGCGTCTACCGTCTCAACAGCTTTGTTGGCCGCGTCCCCCAACTGCTTACCCTGCGTAGTTGGCTCACCGGCGACGACGGACAAGCCGCCCTTGCCATCAGCGGCAACCAGGGCAACGGCAAAAGCACCATCGCCACCGCCGCGGCCTGGAACGCCATCCACCACTTCCCCGATGGAGTGATCTGGGTGGGCGCGGCCGGCAGCGACAGATTCCGGCTCTACGACATCGTGCGCACCCTGGACACAGTGCTGGGATCAACCCTCACCCGCGTCAGCCAGGAGCGCTGGGGCATCGGTATTCTGGAGCAACTCTATCGCCGCCGCCGTCTGTTGATCCTGGATGAACTATCCGGTGCTAGCGACGAAGAAATCCATACATTGGTCGAGATCATCGGCCATCTGCACGAATCTGGCGGCCGATCGCGCATTTTGCTCATCGACAGGGACATCAACCCGGAAATTCTCGACCTAGTTGGCAACCATCACCTTCCCCTGGGTGGCCTGAGCCTGGGCGAAAGCGTAGAATTTGTACACAAGCGCTGCCCCGAAGCCGTGCGCGACACCGCCCTGCGCCATGTGGAAGATATCCACAGGCGCACCGGGGGTCGGGCATTGAGCATGCGCCTGGTGATGGGCCTGCTGCTCGATTACGGCGCCTGGAACGAGCTCGACAGTGCCTTGGCCGAGTTGCCCGTCTATAACAACGCGATCAGCATGCCCGAAATGGCCGCCTTTGCTGTGGAAAACTTTGCCGCGTTTTGGCCCCAGGCGGGTCCCCTGCTGGATCGACTGGTGAGCGCGGCTGGGGGCGCATCTTTCATTGCCCTGCGCGAGCTATTCTGGGGAGACCTGGGCGGAGAAGAAGAGTTTCAGGAAACGTTGCAGGCTCTCATCTCCAGGGCACTGGTGGAGGAAAACAACTTTACTCAA
>JAHEML010000160.1 GCA_024643705.1 Caldilineaceae bacterium
TGGAGAATGCTCATCGCCTTCACTGCGACGCTGGCGCATGGCTTGCAACACCTGCTGGCGATCCCGCCCCCGCAGGCGGAAGAGCAGCCAGGGGTCTTCGTCCAACATCTGCCCCATGACAAAGAGCACCGCAGAGACATGTTTGCAGGGCTGTTCCCAGCCAGCGCAGACAGAACAGTTGGCCTCGATTTCGTAGCGCCCCGCGGGCAACAGATGGACACCCTCCTCTTGAAAACGCTCGTCGATCGAGTTGGGCAAATCCCCCGCGAGCAACTGGGCGGCATACAAAGCCTGGCCGCTCAACGAATCAAGAACCCGATTCCATGCGTCATCGTCGTGGGTGTTCAGCAGTACCTCCACATGGCACGCGCCCAAATCCCCATCTTGCACCTGGGCCGACACTCGACCCACTTGCACTTCCACCGCAGTCACCCGCCCCCGACGCGCATGAGAGCGGCCTCGGCGCATGTCGTAGCCAAGTTCATCCATCAACCCATGCCAGCGTTCGGACCAGACTGCACCACCAGATGTGAAAAGAGTGTTTGTCATCAGACAATCGCCTCCTCTTCGATTTCGTCCCGGCGCAGGGTGAGCATCTGCCGCAACTGATCTGTGTCCAGTTCCGACAGCCAATCTTCACCGTTGCCCACAATCGATTCTGCCAAGGATTGTTTGCTTTCGATCAATTCGTGGATGCGCTCTTCCAAGGTGCCTGCCACCACAAATTTGTAGACCTGCACCGAGCGTTTCTGACCGATGCGGAAGGCACGATCTGTGGCCTGATTTTCCACCGCGGGGTTCCACCAGCGGTCAAAGTGGAAGACGTGGTTGGCCCGCGTCAGGTTCAGCCCAACACCGCCGGCGCGCAAGCTGAGGATGAAGATGGATGGCCCGCCCTTTTCCGCCTGGAAAGCCTGCACCATCTGATCCCGCTTGGCCGCGGGGGTTCCCCCGTGCAAAAAGAGCACATCCCGGCCAAAGTTTTCTTCCAGATGAGCTTTGAGCAGATGGCCCATTTCCACAAATTGGGTGAAAATCAGCGCCCGATCATCCACACTGAGCGCCTCTTCCACCATCGCTGTCAGCCGACTCAACTTGCCGCTGCGCCCGATAAGGGGTTTTTGCTGGCCCAGATAGTGGGCTGGGTGGTTACAGACCTGTTTCAATTTGAGCAACAGGCCAAGCACCAGTCCTCGACGCTGAATGCCTTCGCTGCTCTCCACCCGTTCCATGGTTTCGGTTACCACCCGATTGTAGAGCTTGGCCTGCTCTTTGGAAAGGGGGCAATAGACGATCATTTCGTTCTTTTCGGGCAGGTCGGAGATAATCGTCGGGTCGGTCTTGAGGCGGCGCAGGAGGAATGGCTGCACCAGACGGCGCAGTTCCGCCGCCGCGTTTTCGTCGTTGTAGCGTTCGATGGGCAGCACAAATTGCTGGCGGAAACTCTCCCGGCTGCCCAGATAGCCGGGGTTGAGAAATTCCATCAGGCTCCACAACTCCAGCAGCCGGTTTTCCACAGGCGTGCCTGTGAGGGCAATGCGGCTGGATGCGGGGATGCGACGCACGGCTTGGGTCTGCTTGGCCGCAGGGTTTTTGATGTTCTGGGCTTCGTCAAGAATCAGGGTACTCCAATCGGTCTGTTCGAGCAGTTCGATGTCCCGGCGTGCTGTGCCGTAGCTGGTGATGACAAGATCATGCTCGGCCAGGGCAGCGGTAAATTCGGCTCCACCCAGGCGCCCGCTACCGTGGTGAACCATGGCTTGCATAGTTGGGGCAAAGCGTTCGATCTCGTGGCGCCAGTTGGCGACGACACTCGTCGGGCAGATCAACAAGGTGGGCGTCAGCGTTTCGCCTTGGGCGGCAGCCACCCCACGGGCATGCAGCAGCAGGCCAATGGCTTCAATGGTCTTGCCAAGCCCCATGTCGTCGGCCAGACACGCGCCCAACCCCAGGCGGCGCAGATACCAGAGCCAGCCAGCGCCCCGACGCTGGTAGGGGCGAAGCTGACCGATAAAGCCGTCCGGTTCGGCCAGTTCTTCCATCGAGCCCCCGTCGCGTAAACGGTGCAGCACATCTTCCAGCCAGCCTTCGATCTCCACTGTGTCCAGGGGGAGTGCTTCGGGGATATTCACTCCTAGCTCGTCCCCCGACGCGGGGGCGGGATTGGGGGTGGGAGTGAGGGTGTCGTTGTCGGAAAATGACTGGGCCATACGCATGGCCTGAAGCAAACTTGTTTTCCCTTCGGCCTGGTTGCCCTGCAAAAAGCCCCGGGCGGCGGCTACCTGGGCTGGTTCCAGCTCTAGCCAGCGTCCACGAATGTTGACCAGGGGCGACTGCATCGCTGTCAGGTTCTCGAATTCGTCCTGGTTGAGTACATCGTCGCCCAGGGTCAGCTCCCAGCGGTAGCGGATAAGACTGTTGAGGGTCAGTGCGCCGTTTTTGGGGATTGGGGTGGGTTCGTCAAAGCCGTTGCCCGCTGCCAGCCTGTCGCTAAAGAGGCGTAGGCGCAGCCCCAGCCGGGATCGACCCCGCACTTGCCACCAGTCTGGCATAATCAGCCCAAAGCCACTGCTTTCCAGCAAAGGGCCGATCTCGCGCAAAAATTGATGGGCTTCGGCTGTGGTGAGCAAGGCGACTTCGGGGCGAGAGGTACGCAGGCTCTCCTTGATGGGCGGGAAGAGGCGGCTTGCTACTCCCAATCCAGCCAGCAATCGTTCTTGGGGTTGGTCGAAACGCATTTCGCCCAGGCGCAGGCTATGGCTCTTCTCTTGCCAAACCTGCTGGGCCGAAACGGTCATTTCAGAATCCCCCCGGGCCTGAAGAAAATAGCGCAGAATCCATTGGGTGGGGTTGTCGGCGTTTGGCGCTTCCAGGCCAAACGCCACGCGGAATTGGGCATCGGCGGTGGCGACGTGCAACTGGTCGATCCAGCCAATCCATTCTTGGAAAAGGGTATGCGCGGGCTGGGGTGGCAGATCAACTGTGGCCTGGGACGAGAGCAGGCTTCGCATCCATTGGCGGGGAGGCGATGGCTCGGCGGCCTGGATCGTCTGGTTTTGCAAGGAACCGGCCCAACGGCGTACCGCCTGATCCACCAGAGCGGCAATGAAGTGTTCGGTGAGTATGCCAGGCGATAGAGCTAGATCGAGGCTTTCCAGGTTGTAGGCTCGGCAGATGGGTGGCATGGCCTCGACCAGCGCTTCCAGTCGACGGCGCAGCATTGGATCGAGAAGTTGCGGTTGCCAAAAGGCAGAAAATCGGCCATTGCTACCCGCCAGAATACCCGGCAACAGGTGTTGGCCCGCGAGTACTTCTAGCACAGTCTTGGCCGCGTGGCTCCAAAAGCGTAGGTCGTTGCCCAGGCGGGCATGTCGTAAGGGCGAGCTAGGCTCTGTGGCGTCGATAAGGCTCTGACTGCTCAAGCGGCTGAGAAAAGTGAGGGCGTGAAATGGCTCCAGGGTTAACCCGGTCACCTGCCAGGGCGAAAGAAAGGTAGGCCCAAGTTCGTCTCCATTGAGAGTTGAGACACCCTTCTGGAAGGAGCCGAGACGGGTGAGAGGGCGTCCGTTTTGTGTGGGCAGCCAGACCAAGGCGTTGGTGGGCGTGCTGTCGGTCTCTTCGGCAGTTGCCAGTTGGCGCACCATTTGGCGGAACTGACCCACAGGCAATTGGCTGGGATGGGACGGGATTTTGGCTGCGCGGTTGCGCCCGTTTCCATTTTCTTTGCTGTGGCCGTTTGTATGGCCGTTGGTGTGGCCGTTTGCGTTGCGTGGTGTTGTGGTGTGGACGCCATTCCCCAGTGGTTCAAAGCCGTTGTCGTCGGCTGTGGCTGGGGTGTGGTTCTCGGCCCACAGGAACAATTGGCCCTGTGGCATGTTGGAATCGGAGGGAAGCCAGGCGGCATGAATGGTAAAAGGCATAGCGAGTATTGTATCCTGAAGAGCGTTTGAAATCAAATTTTGGACGCTCTTTCAGGTGGTGAAGTTCCACAGAATACAGGGGGTGTGGGGCAAACGTATTGAATGCGGAGTGCAGAAGGGGGAAGTGGGAATGCGGAAGGGCGTGCGGAGGGGAGGAAGGCAGCGACGCCGGTTGAGTAGCTGATAGAATCCATTGGATTCTGCGTCTTCGAGGCGTATCGAAACCCCAGAGCGGGTCAACGAGCCAACCTTGCGGAAAGCGGCCACAATGGCGCAGAATTCGCGAAATTGTCCTTACCGCTTCCCGCAAGGTTCATCGTCAGTGACCGGCGCGCACCGGCCACAAATAGAGGCTGGTTGCCTTGGTACTGGCCTCTACCGAGCCAGTAAACAGGTTTACATACCAGGCGCCTTCGGCGGCAAAGGAAATAGAGGTGCTAGACCAGTAATTGTTTGATTGGAGGTTTGTTGCCCAAGCTGCGGCGCTGTAACAGCCGGTTGATGAGGGACCATTGCCTACGATCTTGGGAGCCGTTGCGCAGCTACTATCCAACAGCGCCTCCCATTCTGCCCTGGTCGGCAGGCGCCAGTCACCTGGCACAGAATTATCGGTCAACCCACAATCGCCATCTTTGAATGCGCTGGCCACAATGTTGGCAACTGCATAGGTGTAGGTTGGACCAAAAATCGTCGTGCAGTTTGCATCTTTGAGCCATACCAGACCGGTCGTGGTGTCATGGACTGTGCCGTTGCCACAGTCTACAAAGCGCCGGGTATTGTTGAAGCAGGGAGGATCCGCTCTGACAACGCTGCCGGGGTCACCTTTGGGTCCCTGTGGGCCGGTTGCCCCGGTATCACCTTTCGGCCCTTGTGGGCCGGTTGCTCCGGTCGCCCCAGTTGATCCCGTATTGCCTGTCGGTCCTTGCGAGCCTGTCGCGCCCGTATCCCCTTTCGATCCCTGTGGGCCAGTTGCACCGATGTCACCCTTGGGTCCCTGTGGGCCGGTTGCCCCAGTATCGCCTTTTGGCCCCTGTGGGCCAGTTGCGCCAGTTGACCCGGCGTCTCCTTTTGGACCTTGTGGGCCAGTTGGGCCGGTTGCCCCGGCATCACCTTTTGGTCCCTGCAGGCCGACCACACCCCACTCCAGAGCAGTTTCGTTGGCATTGCACGCCGTGCCTGCACTCACAATTCGCACCGCGCCCGTACCATTTGTCACGCAAGCGTGGATGATTTCACCGCTGCCCACAAGCGTTGCGATCGCCAAAATGAGCGGCAGAAATAGCTTGAGCATGATTGTTCCCTTTCATGGTTCCGGCGTTGGCCGAAAGTAGATGGTACTGATCGGTAAAACGGGGGTTCACAATACCATCAATCGGGGAATAGCTTACTATCGGCCACAACCTACAGATGCGACATATCGGGTAGATGCGACATATCGGGTAGAAACGTCAAATGGGACAAGGGATTTCGGTTGACCCTTCCAAAACCCAGGGGCAGGTCGGCGAGAGAACCTTCCGGGAAGCGATGGCGCCATGGGGGAAGTAGCGAAGTTGTCCTGGCCGATTCCGGGAAGGTGTACTTGCTGTGGCGAAATCGGTGATGGCGTAGGAGCGGTTTGTAACCGCACATTTGTGGATGTTCGCCAATCGTGCGGTTACAAACCGCTCCTACTTTCAGGCTTCCGGAAGGGTGGAAAACCTACCGAATTGCTCTGTAAGGCGGGTTGAGGCATACCATTGAACGTTAATTTGTTTCCTTCACCCAAACGCCCAACGCCCCGGCCCGTGAACCCGCAGATACGCCTCCACCGCGCCGGCAATGTCCGCCCGTACCGCAGCAGGCTGATCTTTGAGCCAGTAGCCAAAATCGCTGGCCCAAGGCTCCCCGTTGAGAACTGTGCGCAGGTAGAGTTGAGCCAGCGGCCCCGCCTCGGTGAGCAGCCCGGATGTGCGAAAGGCGTCCGCCACCCGTTGCCTGTCGTAGTCCAGCCGGTGAAAAGTGGGCTGCCAGCTAGGGCCGTCTGCACTGGGCAGCAGGTCGAGAATCAAATACTGGGCGCGGGGGTCCTTGTTGTAAGGTAAGCCCACACTGCTGGGATTGAGAAAGTGCCTACCTGCGATCACTCTGTCCAAGGGGCGATGGGTGTGCCCGCCGATGATGACAGGCTCGGTATAGCCAGCAAATTTCTGGGCGATCTCTGCCGCATCACTTTCTGGGTAGACGCCGACAAACGGATTGCTGGGCAGCCCATGGAGCAGTCGAATGGGGGGCGTGCCATCGAGCGCGATGGTCATCTCGGCAGGTAATTCGTGTAGCGACGCGATGTGTTCGGGGCGCAGGTGATCCCATGTCCAATACATGACTGGAAAACGGCTGCGCTCGTCAAAGGGGGGGCGGATGGCCGGGGTGTGTAACCGAGTGATGATCAGATCGTGGTTGCCGGAAACCGAGGGCCAACCACGATCCGTTAGAACGTCCATCACTTCGTTGTTCCACGGGCAGCGGTTGACCAGATCACCCAGCAGATAGACGGCGTCGGGGGACTGGGTGCGGTCCAAATGGGCCAGCACCGCTTCCAGTGCGGGCAAGTTGCCGTGAATATCGCCCAGAAAGGCGAGCCGCAGACGACTATGACGAACCTGGGGGCGCAACCGGGCTGTCATCGGGTCAGCGATCGGTTGTGGAGCGGGTCGCGTGCATGTACGTATGCGTCCCGGCCAGTCGCCGCCACATAGGCCTCAAAGGCTCCCTGGATGTCCCTGTCTGCGTCGTAGCCGTTCTTGTGCGACCAGCGGTAATAGTCCACAATTTCCGGCTCGGCTGTCACCAGTTCCCAGTAAAAAATGGTGGCGATCGGCCCACCCGCTGCCAGCAAGCCGCTGGTGGAAAAGGCTTCCAGCGCAGGGCGGCGGTCATACGCCACCCGATGATGAGTCACCTGCCAGCCGCCGGGGACGACGCTGTCTGGCACGCTTTCCAATACGGCAAAGGCGGCGCGGGTGTCCTTTTCCAAAGGCAACCCCACGCTGCCAGGGTTGATCAGATGCCAGTGTCGGGTGGCTGAAACCGGTGTTGCCCCGTCGAGATAGTGGCCGTCCTCGCCGTGGGGGTTGGTCTGGGTATCTGCGTTCTGAAGGGAAATTTGCCTGTCAACCTGCACATGGGTGTGGGCCGAGAGCAGGGTGTGCTGGGGAATGTCGCGGATTTCCAGCAAAATTTTTTCGGCGGGCTGTTGTTGATAAAAGCCCACTCGGTTGCGCCCTGGCACACCATGGGCCATGCGAATGGGTTGGGTTCCGGGGAAATAGAGGGTGCGTTCGTCGGGCAGGGCAGCCAGGAATTGGGCTTGCTCGCTGGTCACGTTGCGCACCAGCCAGTGCAGGCTGCCCCAGCGCACGGGATCGTCCGAGCCGGGGATAGCTCGCTCTGTGCCAAAATCGAGCAGATAAAATTCGTGGTTGCCCCGTACCACGCCCCAATCCGTGTTGCGGATAAAGTCGATGACTTCACCATTGTAGGGGACAGGGTTGATCAGGTCGCCGTTCACCACCACTGCGTCGGGCTGGATGCGTTCCAACTCGGCCAGCACGGCCTGGAGAGCGGGCATATTTCCGTGGATATCGGCAAG
>JAHEML010000940.1 GCA_024643705.1 Caldilineaceae bacterium
ATTGGGTGTGCGCAGGATGGCCGGGATGTTGTCGGCAATCTCGGTCCAGATGCGGTAGGCCGGCTGGCCGCCGAAGAATTCCACGCCTTCGTCGTATAGGGGATCGGCCCAGGCAGGCTTGTAGGCGGGGAAGACACCGCTAGCCTTGAAGAGCATGTTCTGCCCTTCGGCTGTAGCGCAAGACCACTGCACAAAGTCCCAGGCTTCCTTGGGGAACTTGGTCTGGGCAGGAATGGCGGTGAAGGAGCCACCCCAGTTGTAGTTGGCTTCGGGAGCGTGCACGACACGCCACTGGCCGACCGTCTGGGGTTGGTCCCGGGTCAAACCACCCTGCATCCAAGCGGCGATGACCATGCCAGCAAAGGCATCGTCCTTGACACCGGCGGCCCATTCGGCTCCCCACCAGGGGATGTTGGCGTCGAGTTCTTCCTGGCGGGCCTGGGCGGCCAACTGGAAGGGACGGGTCGCCTTCTCTTCGATCAAAATTTTGTTGCCCTCTTGGTAGCCTTCGCCCTGCTGGCGATAGACGGCACCATAGATGTCGGTCTGGGCATCGGCAAAGAGGGATGTCTTGCCGCCACTGGCCTCTTTCAGTTGCTTGGCAACAGCGAAGAAATCATCCCATGTCTTGTCAGCACCGCTGAAAAGCGCTTCCACATCTTCCGGCTCGCCGGGCAGGCCATTGGCCTCGAAAAGGTCCTTGCGGTACCAAACACCGGCTGGGCCAATATCCCAAGGGAAACAGACCAGGCGACCATCTTCGGTGGAGCCTTGAATCCACTTGTACTCGACCATGTCGGCTTCGTAGACACCGGCCTCGAAGACTTCCTTCAGGTCGAGCAAGCCACCCTTGGCAGTGAAGCCACCAACGCGGCCAATTTCGATGGAGGCGATGTCAGGTGCGCCGCTGCCTGCTGCAAAAGAGGTGAGTAGCTTGTCATGTGCGTCGGCAAAAGGTGTGTTGACAAATGTTAGTTTGACATCTGGGTTGCGTTCGTTCCAGCCATCCGCCCAAATCTCACCGACCTGATCCCACCACCAAAAGGTGATTTCAACGCCTTCGGCGGCTGGTGCAGCCGCAGCTCCTGTATCGCTACCTGCTGCCGGGGCGCTGCTGGGGGCGGCTGCCGGCGCGCAGGCAGCCAATACCGCACCACCAGCCAACAGGCCTGTGGTGCGCAAAAAATCGCGTCGGCTCATAGAGCGACTCTGTGACTTCATCTGAATATTCTCCTTTTGAAAATGGTGCAAAAAAAGCGCAAAAAGCCGGAGGGGGGATTCGGCTCCGCCCAGTATATCGGCTGGCGGCTTTCATGTCAAAAACGATTGGTGATGCTTGCACCAAGCTACATGCAATTAGCTACCCAGATAAGCCAGCAGGGCAGCACCCGTGCGGATGCCCTTGACGAAACGCTCTACTTCCAGATTCTCGTTGGGCGCGTGGTTGGCCTCGTCGTGGTTGGCATAAGGGATGATGAAGGATGGAACACCCAGAATTTTTGTCCAGACGTAATCGGGCAAGCTGCCTCCCATTGGTGGGACGAGTAGCGGTTCTTGGCCCCAGGCCGCGGTGATGGCTCGGCGCAGTGGCTCGGTGAAGGGTGAGTCCAGCGGCGTACGGGATGGCTCCATTCCGCCCTGGGGGATGAATTCCACTTCGGGCGCGTGGTGGGCCACGTGGGCCTGTACTTTGGCAAAGACCTCTGTCACGCTTTGCTCCGACACAAGCCGGATGTCACATTTGGCACTGGCTTCGCAGGGCAGCACCGTCTTGGAACCGGGGCCACCGTAGCCGCTGTGGAATCCATTCACGGTGAAGGTGGGCCAAAGCGAGAGCCGATCGTAGAAGGGGCGCTCCTGGGGTTCATCCAAGCGGGCCATCCCTGTTTTCGCCATCAGTGCCGCTACATCAACCGGCAGAGCATCCAACGCCTGACGCTCCAAGGGGGTTGGGGGCAGCACATTGTCATAAAAGCCGTCGATGGTGATCTGGCCCTGGGCATCTTTTATGGTCGCCAGTAGATGCACCAGAGTCCAGATGGGGTTGGGGGCCACATTGCCCCAATTGCCCGAGTGGAAGTCCCGGTC
>JAHEML010000941.1 GCA_024643705.1 Caldilineaceae bacterium
GCGTGGAACCGAGCCAGATGGTGAATAATCATATCCGCTTCCGCCAGTCCGCACCCTTCAGCGGTCTCGATGCGTCTGAAGCGGGAGAGGTCTTCAAGGAGCAGAATAGACTCTCCTGTATTGGGGTCAATATCAGCGTAGAAGCAGCGGGGGGTTGGAACTTGGGCCTGGGTCGCCAACTCTCTGTAAAATCGGACTTCTCTCGTATAGAGTCCAGCCAGAGCCTGCCGAATGTTTGGATCCGCGCTGGAAAACTTGGCGATCAGCGTCCTCGGCCCGCTATCATCTGATGCTGAATAGCCAAGGGTGAGACGGGCCAGACTTCCACTATATCCGGGCCCATCATCCATCGGTTCGATCTGAAACGACTGGACTTCTGCTTGTTTGATGGCGCCTGTGCTGCCCAGGGCATCGGTCAGCCATACTGGGGTAATGTTTTGGGGGGCGGTGGGGATACGCATGGCTACACCTTTGGCAGTCGCGGTTTTTTGTCAGAATCGGCTCACCTCTAACGACAATGAACGAGATGATATCTATCTGCATGGCTGGCTTGTTTGACTTAAACTAACCTACTATGTTCCATGGGCACGGTGAAGTATATAGATCGGGTTGCTGATAGTCAAGGAGTCAAAATCTGGGACCAATGACAGGGGGCTGCCTCAACATTCGAGACAGCCCCCTGTTTTCAACAGTCTATTCGGTTGTTAGCCGAGAATTATTCGCCCTTGGCGGCTTTCCAGGCGTCGTACTGCGTCTCAATCTCAGCAATGACGGTGTCGAGACCGGCAGCCTTCAATGCATCGATGAACTTGGGCAACTCGACCGCTGGGTCGACATAGCCCGTGCGTAGGGCACGGCTTACACCATCGGCAACCGCGTTGATTGCTGTCAGTTCGGCGGCCACGGGCTCGGTGCGGAAGCGGAAGCCCAGGGAAGGATGGTCGACAGAGCCGTTGGCATAGTCGATCAACATCTGGTTCTTGTTGGGGTCTTCTTTGTTGGTCACAGCTTGGAGCAGGGTGTTGCCCACAGTCCACGCACCTGCGTGCGCCCCATACCAGGCACTATTGATCAAGTCAAGACGGCCATCGGCCTCGGCTACCCAATGGGTGCCTTCAACGCCAAAGAGCATCATGTTAACCAATTTGGGGTCGCTGTGCATCAGGTTGAGGTACTTCATCGCCTCGACAGGATGGTCGGAGAGCATGGGGATGGCGAACATAGAACCACCGGAGTGGGTGGTGATGTTGACCTTGGGCTGGGAATAGATTTCCAACAGGCGCAAGTCCGCATTGCCCGAAGCGTTTACCAATTCCTGGGCTTTGATGTTGTTGCCCTTGAGTGGCTGGGACTCGATGAAGAATTTACCAGCGTTGCGCACTTCATCGGTGTTGAAAGTGGTCAGACCCGCATCGGGGTTGATCCACTCTTTCAGATACCATTCACGTACGGTGTCCATGTACTCTTTGGCCCAGTCGGATTCCATCACGCTGACGACGCGCTCGTCGAAATTGCCACTGGCATCCGGTGCGTAGAGCATACTGATTAAGGCGGAGTCTACACCGCTGGCGAAGCCGGGCACAAAGGGCTGGAATCCACCACTGCCGTTGGTCAGGTAGGGGTACTCATCCGGGCGGGCTGCTTTGGCCTTTTCCAGCCAGGGTTCCAGGTCGCGCAGGCTCTTGATGGCGGCGGCATCTGCTTCGGTGAAACCGATCTCTTCGGCTAATGCTGCATTGTAAACAAAGCCTTCGGGTACGGTCAGCTCTTTGTTGGTGGGCACGGCATAGTTGATGCCGTCAATCTGTGTGCCGGTGATGAAGGCTGGGTTCAGGCCAGTGAGGATGTCACTACCGTACTCTTCCAGCAGGTTGCCGTACTCGCCATTGTCGTCGTTCAGTGGGCGGAGCAGCCCCTGGCTAACCTCGGAGGTGTACTGTTGCCAGTCGGCGGTGAAGAAGAGATCGATGTTTTCGCCTGCTTGCAGGGCGGTGATCGCTTTGGTGGCCCAATCGCCCCAGCCGATGATGTGGAAGCTGACATTGGCGCCGATCAGGGGTTCGATGTATTCGTTGATGGCGGCCTCGA
>JAHEML010000161.1 GCA_024643705.1 Caldilineaceae bacterium
ATGTTGCCGATCGAGAGTAGTGTTGCGCTACGGGCCAGACCGCCGTCCGGGGCCAGACTGCTCTCTGGGGTGGGTTTGAGATCGGATGTTGGTTCGGTGGGGATGTTGTCGGCCATGGGGGGATTGTAGCACAGACCGTGGCATTGGATTGAAACAGTGCGGCATCGATCTGTATGAAAATCGAAACACAGATGACACGGATGCCACAGATTTTCCCAGAGAAAATCCGCGGCAATCCGCCCTGTCTGTGTCAACCGCGTTCTGTTTCCACGTCAATGCACAGGCTGCTGCAACCGGTCGTATTCGATCTGCCCGCTGTTGAGCTTGATAATGCGATCGGCCACATGGTAGTAGTGGTCGTCGTGGCTGATGACGATGACCAGTTTGCCCCGGTTGCGCAGTTCGGGCAGCAGTTGCCGGTAGAAAAGCTCTTTGAATTCCGGGTCCTGGCCCGCGGCCCACTCGTCAAATAGGTAGATGGGACGATCTTCCAGGTAGGCGGTGAGTAGGGCAAGCCGTTGTCGCTGGCCGGTGGAAAGCTCCACTGTGGAGAGTTTGCCGTTGCTCATCTGCACTTTATGGTCCAGATGGAGCATTTGCAGATAGGCGCTGGCGTCCTGATCGTCTGCAATATCTTCCAGCCCCAGAAGTTGATCGAAGAGGAAGAAGTCGGCAAAAACCACGGAGAAGAGTTGCCGGTAATCGTCCAGGTTCGCCTCTGTCACCGGTTGGCCGTCCCATTCGATCTGTCCATCTTCCGGCATGTACAGCCCCAAGAGCAGTTTGGCAAGGGTTGTTTTGCCGCTGCCGTTGCCCCCAATCAGAAAGAGTAGCTGGCCGCTTTCCAGCGCCAGATCGATTGGCCCCAGATGAAAGGTGCTCTCTTCATCTTCCACCCGGTAGGTGTGCTGAAGCTGACGAAGTCGGAGGTGGATGGGGGGAACGATTGTCTGTGCTGCCTGCCGGGGTGGATTGGGATCACCGACCAGACGCATCCCCAACTCTTCCAACTGGCGGGCCGCAATGGCCGCATCGCTGAGGAAGGGCAGGCTGGAAAAGAGGCCGTTCAGGGATGTGCGGGCATAGAGGGCTACCAGCGCAAAACTGGTGAGAGTTTCGGTGCTGAGTCGCCAGGCCGAAGCCAGAAGGAAGAGGGCCAGGATAAAGAGGAAGTAAACTGCTTGCGTCCACGAGGCAGCTAGTTGGTGGAGAGAACGGGCCTGCATAAAGAGGGCTTCGAAACGATTGGCCGTGGGCAGCAGCAGATCGTCGAAGAAGCTGTACCGCCGCTCGCGATGCATTTTCAATTCCTTGGACCCCTCGGTCAACATCCGATAGTGGCCGAAAAGCTGGTTTCTTGCACCCATGGCCGCCACCCGCAACGAACGTGCTTTGTTGCGCACCCAGATTTGGCCGCCGACGGCTGGCAGTGTCAAGAGGGCGGCGATCAACAGGGTGGGGGGCGAAAGCCAGGTGAGGTAGCCAAAGCAGCCAACCAAAATAGCAACACCCGTGGCGATGGTGGGTGTCTGGTTCAGAGCTATTACAAGCGTCTGCACGTCGTCGGTGAGCGCGGCCATCAACCTGGGTGTACCGATCTCTTCCAGGCGGGCCAGGGGTGTTTCGAGGATGCGTCGGGAGAGATCGGCACGCAGTTGGTAGCCTGTACCTGCGGTCAAACGCAGAAGTAGCCATTTGACGCCAAAATCCAGCGCAACCACAACCAATACGGCCAGGGCAAATTGCAAGGCAAAGGTCAGACTGATGTCGGCACCGTCGGTAAGGCGGTGGCTGATGAGGGCAATAATGGCGATATTGGCTCCACCGGCCAGAAAGCTGGCTACGATGGTGATCCACAGGGTGTGGATAGGGATGTAGCGCAGCAGGCGAAATATCTTCATTCTGGCCGAACCTGCCCATGCTCGTCGATCCAGTGGGCAAGAATGTCACGCAGTTTTTCGGCAATTCGTCCGATGTTGTCGTCTTCCAAGAGCAGGCTGCGGTGGGTTGTGTCGGGAAAGGTGATAATTTCTGTGCCATTTAGCGCAATATCGCGCCAACGATCCTGATTATGCCTGCCTGCGTACTCTGCACTCTGGAACAATATCACCTTGCCATTGAATAGGCGGGCATGATACGTCAATTGTGCAATGACATGTGTTGTCCATACTCTATTCTTCGCACTGGCCTGTCCAACGCCGAGATGGCGAACGCGTACATCGATCAATCTCTGCCAATATCGCAGAAAATTTCTTAAGCGTGATACAACATTACGATCTTTGGCATGGACAAAGAATTGTCGTATGTAATAGCGTAAATTGCGTTTTGGCCTAAACCAGGTTGGCCCGTTGGCGGGCTGGGATGCATCAAAGGCAAGAATCAGTGGGGCCGGTTCGCCTGCTGTTTGAAGCTGCTGGGCCATTTCCAGGGCAACGTGCGCGCCAAAACACATGCCGCCGAGCAGATAGGGGCCGTGGGGTTGAATCAGGCGCAGTTCGCGCACATAGTGGGTGGCGATCTCTTCGACGCTTGTGAGGGGTGGAGATTTGCCGTCGAAGCCGGGTGGATCGAAGCTATAGACCGGCTGATCTGGGTCTAGAAGCCCTGCCAACCGTGCGAATCTGATCCCGGAGCTGGCGGCTGGCGGTATAAGGAAAAGGGGCGTTCGTTCGCCGCCAGGCTGGACGGGAACCAACGATACCCAGGGCGGCGACCAGCCGTTTTGCTTGATCAATGCAGCTTGCTGGCGGATGGTTGGGCCGTAGAAGAGGGTGGCCACGGGTAGCTCTTGCCCCGACTCTTGTGAGACTTTGGACATGAGCCGCACCGCCAGCAGGGAATGACCACCCGCGTCGAAGAAATCGTCGTCCACACCAAGATGGTTTTTCTGAAGCACTTTTCGCCAGATGGCGAGGAGTTGGCGCTCCAGGGGGGTGTTTGGGGCCTGCATGGCTGTGGTTCGTAGCGCTGGATCAGGCAGGGGCAGTTGGCTGAAATCAACTTTGCCATTGGCGTTCAGTGGAAACGAATCGACCGGCACAAATGCAACAGGCAGCATGTAGTTGGGCAGATGCTGACGGAGAAAATCCCGCAAGCTGGCGGCGTCTGTGGTTGCACCCTCTTGGGCTGTCCACCAGGCAATTAACTGTTTTCCCGCATTTTCATGCTCGATCACATCGACAATCGCGTCGTGCACGTGGGGATGCTCACACAAGATCGTCTCGATTTCTCCTGGCTCTACCCGGAAACCCCGTATCTTCACCTGCCGATCTACTCTCCCTAGAAACTCAATCGTTCCATCCGCTTGATAGCGGGCCAGATCGCCGGTGCGGTAGAGGCGTGCGCCGGGTTCGGCAGAGAAGGGATTGGGGATGAAGCGCTCGGCAGTCAGGGCGGGCCGATTGAGATAGCCCAGTGCCAGCCCCGCGCCGCCCACGTAGAGTTCACCGGGGATGCCGATGGGCACGAGCCTTTGATGGTTGTCGAGAATGTAGGTTTGTTTGTTGGTCAGAGGGCGACCGATGGGGATATGGCTGTTCTCGGTGTTGGCAGAGGTGACTGGATGCCATGTGGCAAAGGTGGTTGTTTCGGTTGGCCCATACACGTGCAGCAGGTTTTTGGGCGCGCCTGCGGTCTGGCAAGCCAAGACATGGCGTGGGCTGACTGCTTCGCCCCCAAAGAGCAGATTTTTCAGCGGGGCAAAGAGCGCGCCATCTTCGTCGATGAGTTGATCGAAGAGGGCTGTTGTCAAAAACAGGGTACTCACACCCAGATGTCGTATCTGCTGCGATAGGTTAGAAGCCGAGAGCAATGTCTCTCTGGAGAGTAGCGCCAGGCTTGCCCCATTCAACAGTGCTCCCCATAGTTCGAAGGTTGACGCATCGAAGGCCAAATTGGAGGCATGCGCCACCACATCGGATGGGGTGAGGCTGATATAGGTCGTGTTGCGAACCAGGGAAGTGACGGCGCGCTGGGGAATCAGTACCCCTTTCGGTCTGCCGGTCGAGCCGCTGGTATACATGACGTAGGCTGGATCGCCCGGCCCACGGATGATGGTCGTTTTCTCTATGGGGAATGCTTTGCTGGCCTGATCCAGAGCCTCGAACATGTGCAACTGGCAGGGCTGACCCTGCAAAATATCGCTGTGGGCCTGGTGGCTGATTACTCGTGTGAGGCCAGCTTCCCGAATCATCCCTTGCAGGCGCGCGGGCGGCGAAGCCAGGTCGAGTGGGGCATAGACTGCACCTGCTTTGAGGATGGCAAGCATCGATAGGATGGCATCCACCGAACGCTCCATGGCCACACCGATGATCTCGCCTGGCTGGACGCCGCTTGCGATTAGATGGTGGGCTAATCGATTGGTGGCTTCTTCGACTTCCCCGTAGGTGACTCGACGTTCGCCGTCGCGGATCGCCACGGATGTGGGCGTTTGGGTTGCCTGCTCGTGGAAGAGTTGCTGCATGCTCTTGTTGGCGGAGTAGGCGGCTTGGGTCTGGTTCCAATCTGTCAGAATCTGCTGGCGCTCGGCTTCTGTGAGCAAGGGCAATGCGTCGATGGGGCAGTCGGGATTGGCGACAATGGCTTTGAGCAACGTTTGAAAGTGGCCCGCCATGCGCTGGATGGTGGGGGCGTCGAAGAGGTCGGTAGCGTAGTTGATTTGACCGCGTATTCCATCGTCATTTTCAAACAAATGCAGGGAAAGATCGAACTTGGCTGTTTCTCCCTGCCCCCGAAGCCGTTCGATCCGCAGCTTTTCCCAGACACCCGTCAGCCCTCGATCGCTGTCCAGTGTGAAGATCACCTGAAAAAGAGGATGTCGATTGAGCAGACGTGGCGGACGCAGCTCTTCGACAAGCTTCTCGAAGGGTATCTGCTGATGCTGGTAGGCGTCTAAGGTGAGCGCGTGTACATGGCGAAGCAACTGCCGGAAACTCATGCTGCCTTGGGGTCGGGCGCGCAGAACCAGTGTGTTGAGCAACAGGCCCATCACGCCTTCCAGTTCGGTGCGGCTGCGATTATCGATGGGGGTGCCAATCGCTATGTCCTGCTGGCCGGTGTAGCGGTGCAGCAACACGTAAAAAACTGTCAGCAACGACATAAAAAGAGTGGCCGACTCGCTCGCACCCACCCGACGCAGCTCTTCGAGCGCTTTGGGCGCAATGGTGAAACGCTCGGCTGCTCCTTTGTAGCTCAAGGTAGGCGGATGCGGATGATCCGTGGGCAGGTTCAGTGGCTCGCTGTCGGCCAGGGTACGACGCCAATAATCCAGTTCACGTTCTAATGTCTCGCCCTGCAAATGCTCCCGCTGCCACACAGAAAAATCGACGTTTTGCAAAGGAACCGCCGTGAGTCGGTGGGCGCGCCCTTCAACTTCGGCGTTGTAAAGCTCTGTCAGTTCTTGCCACAAGAGGCTATTTGATCGGGCGTCGGTGATGATGTGGTGGCGGGCAATCAGCAGACCGTGTTCCTGGGCAGAGATGCCCGCAAGCACCACACGAAAGAGCGGTCCCTTTTCCATGTCGAAGGTGGCTGATCCCTCTGCCCGCAGAAATTTCCCCAACCTGGCGGTTCGCTCGTTGTTGGGCATGGTTGCCCATTGGCTGCGATCGTGGTAGTCGATTGTCACCCGACCCGGCCCGACTGGCTCGATCACCTGCACCGGTTCGTCCTCTTGCAGAGCAATCGTAGTGCGCAGGATTTCGTGGCGATTCACCAGGCTGTCGATGCTGCGTTGCAGGGCTGCCACATCAAGCGGCCCGTGTACATGCAAGTGCATGTGCATGTGATAGGCTGGATTGGTGGGATCGTATTGATGGAGAAACCAGAGCCGTTGTTGGGCAAACGAAAGAGGCCAACGGCGCTCTCGGCTCACCGGCTTGATCTCTGGTTGGTCTTGCTCTGCCGAAATCTGTTGCAGGTAGTTTATGATACCAGCTTTTTGTTCGGATATTTTGGCGCGCAGTTCAGCCGGGAGCTGACCGGAAGCCGTCTTGTAGCGGAGCTTATCCCCATCCACCCAAATTTTGATTTGTTCAACCTGCAATTCGTGCAAAAGGTCCAGAACGCTCATAATTCGCCCTCTTCGCCCTGCGGCGTTTCGCTATCTGGCGGAGCAGAATGTGCCCCAACGTGCCAGAGAATGGCTTCGATGCTTTTTGCCAGGGCTGCGATGGTTGGCTGCTCGAAAAAGCTACGCAAGGGCAGCGCGATCTGAAAGGTGTCGCGGATACGCGATACCACCTGGGTTGCCAACAACGAGTGCCCCCCCACATCAAAAAAATTGGAATCGATGCCTAGATGTTGCCGCTTCAATACAGTCTGCCACATTGCAAGAAGCTGCTTCTCCACCGGTGTCTGGGGCGGTCGGGAGGGCTTGATCTCGGCTGTCTGATCGGGCACTGGCAGCAGGCGCACATCCACTTTGCCGTTGCCATTGCGGGCAAAGTTGTCGATCTGAACAAACTGGGCGGGCAGCATGTATTCGGGCAATTGGGTACGCAAAAAGGCGCGCAAGTCTGTCTCTTGGCTTGCTGCCGCGGCCTGGGGAATCCACCAGGCAACCAGGCGTTTTCCCAAACGGTCATCGTCCATCACGGCCACTTGGCTTTCCAGAACCTCTGGGTGGCTGCGCAAAACGGCCTCTACCTCTCCTGGCTCGACGCGAAAGCCACGGATTTTCACCTGGAAGTCGGAGCGACCGATGAACTCGATGGCTCCATTGTCTCGCCGGCGGCACATGTCGCCCGTTTTGTACAGGTGGCCAAAAGTGGGATGGGTGATGAAGCGCTGCGCGGTCAGCTCCGGCCTGTCGAGGTAGCCCCGACCCACGGCCAGCCCGCCCACAAATAGCTCCCCCGCGACGCCAACCGGCACAGGTTGCCCCTGGGTATCCAGGAGATAGATGCATGTGTTGGCAATAGGCGCACCGATAGGTATTGGTCGTTGCGTGGTCTCGTCACCACAACGGAAATAGGTGACAACCGTCGATGTTTCGGCCAGACCATATCCATTGTAGAGATCGGCCTTGAGCTTTGAGCGAAACAGATGCCAAAGATCGGCTGAAAGCTGTTCGCCGGAAGACCAGACCCGGCGTAACGAGGTGCATGATTTCACACCCGATTCATCGAGGAAGAGGCGCAACAACGAAGGCACAAAGTGGATGAAGGTAATCTGTTCGGAACGGATAACCTGTTGCAAATAGACTGGGTCGTGGGCATAGTCCGGGCGGGCGACAACCAGACGTGCACCCACAATCAGGGGCCAAAATATCTCCCACATGGCTACATCAAAGCTTAGGGCCGCCTTGTGCAAGACGCCATCTGTTTGGTCCAAATGAAAAGTGTGTTGTCGCCACAGAAGGCTATTGACGATGCCCCGGTGTTCGACCATGGCAGCTTTGGGTTTGCCTGTGGAGCCGGATGTGTAGATTACATAGGCCAGGTGGGTGGGCGCGGTTGTGTTGGTTGGGTTCTGGGCAGGGTGCGACGCCAGTGCCGACCCGATTTGGTCAACGGCAAGGATGGTCTTGATATCCCCAAGGTGCG
>JAHEML010000162.1 GCA_024643705.1 Caldilineaceae bacterium
TAGCGCTGGCGGTCACCTCCCTCGCCAAGAACAAGGTCGAAGGCTTTGGCGTTTTGAAGGTATTGCAAGGCTTGCAGGCCTTACCGCTGATCGCCTGGTTTGTGCCTGCGCCCTGGCAGTGGCTATTTGGAATTGTGCCAACCTATTGGCCCGCGGCGGCCTACTGGCGCATGGCACAGGGCGAGGGCTATTGGGGCTATCTGGTGTTGGGGGTTGGGGTTAATCTGGTGGTTCTTGCGTGGTTGCTGGCCAGGTTTCGTCGATCTTTGACCTGAAGAATGAACACGGATTCACTCTCGTTGCTCCGTGTGACCAAACGGAGCCATACCTACTCACGTCACAAGTTGCCGTAAATCCTGCATTTCCCCTCATTTTGACAACTACCCCCCAGAAAAGAGTATTTGCAGGATATCCCTGGAATACGCACCGCCTGCCAGCACCAAGTCGGCGACAATTATCCATAAGAGGAATATGAGAACACGTTCACCCAACGACCAAATACAACCAGATGTGCCGTCATACATTGCGTCAAAGGCCGACTTGCTTTCTTTCAAACTGGCTGCTACAGGACTACGCGTACCTGCCCACTTCTTGTACTCATCAGCCGCCTTCCGTTGATAACGAAAAATCAACAAGACAAGAACGACAGCGAGTACAAAATTCAGGCGGATCGGAATAGGTTGACCGTCAAGCGCAATCGTGAAAATGATCTGATCCATTAACGCGTACCAAAATGAAAGGGCATCGGGCGATGGGGAATTTATGAGAAATGGATTTGCGGACAGAACAAATGTTCGGTAAAATAACCTCCAGTCCCAAATTTCATGGCTGTTTGGAAGACATTGAAATCTATTGAGTGGAGCAATTGATGAATTTTGAAGACTTTTACGACAATATTGCTGGCAATCTCAATTTGTTGGATGTGATCGAAGGCTTTGTGCATGGCCTAGTCTACGGCGATTTTGGCTACCAGATTATTCTGCGGCGAGTGGACAAAGGTGGCTCCCATCGCATGAGCGATGCAATCAAAATCCTAAAGAGCTACGGTGTTAACGCTTTTTGGTTCGGTTTTGATTCACAGAAAATGTACTTCCGCGTTAAAAAGCGCCAAGCCCGCTGGGCCGAATATGTTCTTCTCCATGCGGGTGTCGAACTACTCAACCCGGCCTTCGATCACCGCAACGCTGGCTATGCTGCCAACCATGCCCCCGGATGGATGCCGCGCCCTTGGAGCGCCAGGTCTGCTCCAGAAGAAGCTGATGCGGGCAAGCGCACACAGGCGGATCATGTTGAACAAGTGCCAAAAAAGGGGTTGCTGGGCTGGCTCGATTCGCTGTAGCCGATGCCAGTTGCCGTCAAATACACAGGGGGCGCTGCTGGGGTGTGGTGGGATGTTGTCGTTGGATGCAGCCGCCCAACTTGACTCCTAGTATATGCGCGCCCTGGTGGATGCGCAACTCCAATCAGACCGAAACCGAAGGCTCGACGCGGATCAAGCCAGCCTCTCGAACTCACCTGATCCGCGTTCGATTCTCCTTCTTGCTAGCCCCGCGCCTGGGGACGGCTGGGATCGCTGCTCCAATCGCTCCACGAGCCTGGGTAGAGCCGGGCCAGCCCCAATCCTGCATGTTCCATTGCCAACAGGTTGTGGCAGGCTGTCACACCAGAGCCGCAGTAGTGAACGATTTCGCTGGTGGGCCGTTGGCCGAACAGGGCTTTGAAGCCTTGGGCCAGTTCCTCGGCGGAGCGGAAACGACCATCGTCTAGGTTTTGCCCGAAGAAGTGGTTGGTTGCGCCGGGGATGTGACCGCCAACTGGGTCGAGGGTCTCATTTTCTCCTCGGAAACGGTCTGGCGACCGGGCATCGATCAGCATTGCGCCCCCGCTTGCTGTGTATTGCAGCGCTTTCTCCCCATCGACCACAAGTTCGGGCCGCGGGTGAGGGACAAATTTGGCCGCCGATAGGATTGGCATTCCGCTTTCCACGGGCTGCCCCGTTGCTTGCCAAGCGTTCCACCCGCCATCCAAGACGGCCACCGCATCGTGTCCCAACCAGCGTAGCATCCACCAGCAGCGGGCGGCGTAGGCTCCGGGGCCGTCGTCGTAGGCAACAATTTGGGTTTGGTTGTCGATGCCCCATTGCGACAGGGTATTTGCAAAAGTTTCGGGCGTGGGCAGAGGATGCCGCCCGCCGGAACGGTCAGCGGCCACCGGCGCAGAGAGGTCGTCGTTCAGGTTGGCATAAATGGCACTGGGAATATGGCCTACAGCATAGGATTTAGCTCCATCGGTTCGGTTTCCCTGAGGAAAGCGGCAATCCAGAATCGCCACCCGATTCTTACCCAGCAGTTCGGCTAATGCAGCAGTTGAAATGAGTGTCGTGTACATTTTTATCCTTTTCTAGGCAGATCGGCGGCGCAATGCACGCACGCTGCGGGTGAGCAGAATGATGGCGATCCCGGCCAGCAGGATCGCGCCAATATAGTTGATCTGAATGGTGGCGGCAAGGGCGAGAGCCGCCAGAAGCCAGCCTATCCCAGTCACGGCAGCCAGACGCAGCAGATGGCGGCGCACCAGTTCATCTTCGTCCGGGCGTTCGGGTGCGGCTTGCAAATGGGCCAGATAGTGGGTCAGATTCCAGCCGGCCAGTCCAGCGACCACAGCAGTGAGCTGCCAGCCCCAGGCCGCGCCCTGCAATCCAGCCCAGATGGCAGCCACGACAAAGACAAACAAAGCCCAGTCGGCCACCCAACCCCGGCCGTGGCGCAATACGCTTAGCCAGAGTAAGCCAACACCGAGCATGATCAGGGCCGCATACCAACTGCTGCCAATTACCCCTGCGCACAAGCTGAGGGTTGCCACTCCAATGCAACTACTCATCAGCCAGCGTATGCGAGAGAGAAGTGGTGTCGTCATCGGTTTTGGCTCCGCAAACGGCTTCGGCCCAGGGCGTGATGGGCGACCTGGTGAAAGGGTGTTTCCACGTCCCAGTCGAAGATGTTTACCCCAGCCCTGCCCAGTGTGCGCAGTAGGTGGTCTCGTTCCAAATGGGCTAGCCGGGCAGCCAGTTGGGTGTTGGGGGTAGATGTCAGCGTCTTCATCTCAAAGGTGATAGCGTCGGGTGTCACCAGGAGAAGATCGTAGCCCCGGGCGCGCAAACTCACAATATCGTCCTGGTCGTCGGGCTGCAAGGGGCTGATCAATACCAGTTGGGAGCGTACGGGAAAGAGGCGGGTGGGCAAATGGCTCAATTTGTCGAAGACCTGGCTGCGTTCGATTTTGGCCCGTGCCAGCGCGCGCAGGATGCGTTCCCGTTGGACTTTGCCCGAACCGGGGAAGGTCCAGTCGATGGCCCCGCCATAGAGAAAGAGACCCACCCGGTTGCCGTAGGATAGAAACGCGTCGGCCAGGGTGACGGTGGCATCGATGGTCTTTTCCAAAAGCGATCCGCTGCCCGCCAGCAGATTCGTCGCCTCGCGCACATCCAAAATCAGCCCCACATCCACTGCCCGCTCCTGCTCGAAATCGTTGACAAAGAGGGTCTGATCATAGCGTGCCCCAGCCCGGTGGTTGATCCAGCGCAGGGGGTCGCCGGGCTGATATTCCCGCACTCCGAAAAATTCCACACCCGATCCGCCCGTGCGCGCCGGTATCTGGCCGGGGTAGACGCGCACCCGCCGGGGGCGGATGGCAATCGCGGGCACTTTGTGAACAATGGGCAGCACAAAAAGGGTGCTGGGCAGGGCCAGTTGGCTACTGCTGCGAAAGACGCCGAGTGAGTCGCTGACGGTGAGCCGGGGGCCGGGGAATGTGTACAATCCCCTCTGCGCCACAATTGTGTAGACGATCTGCCCGCTTTCACCCGCTTCCAGCGAGAGAATCTGCCTGGTTTCGCCTTCCACCAGCTCCACGCCGTCGGGTAGCACATCCTCCACTAGCAGGTCGGCCAGTGCTTCGCCGCTGTTGGTGAAAGCCAATGTCACGTGGGCCGGTTCGCCCTGGGTAAGGCGGCTGGGTGATAGGCTGCGTTGGGCGACGAGTTGGGGCGGCGTTGGTTTCTCCCAAATGCCCAGGGCTACGTAGAGCAAAAATGGCACGGCCAGCACCAGCAGGCGCGGGTTCAGGCTGGCCAAGCCGACCAGAATGGGGAGATAGATGAGGAGGCTGAGGAGCAGGGAATGGTTCAAGGAAATTGGGAATGGTGAATAGTGATAGTGAAGTGTGAATTGTGCTGGTCTGCATTACCGCCCGGCAACGACAGGAACCCGCACGCTGCCGACAATGCCCGTGAGTATCTCTTCGGCTGTGCCTGCCCGCATCCAAAGCTCCGGGTTGAGGATCAGCCGATGCACCAGCGCGGGGGCGACGTAGGCTTTGATGTCGTCGGGCAGAACGTAGTCCCGGCCTTCCAGCGCGGCCTGAGCACGGGCCAATTTGAGCAACGCCAGAGAGCCGCGAGGGCTGGCCCCGACTGTCACCCGGCTGTGCTGGCGGGTAGCGTGGACCAGTTCGACGATATAGCGCTCCAAGTCTGGGTCCACGTGGACTTCTTCGATAGAAGCGCGCATGTCCAGCAGGGTGGCCCCGTCGATCACCGGGCGGAGGGTAAAGTCGTCGCTGCGCCGTTTGCGTCGTCGGCTTAGTATTTCCTGCTCTTCATCCTGGGATGGGTAGCCGATAGATAGTTTGACCAGGAAGCGGTCCAGTTGGGCTTCGGGCAGGGGGAATGTGCCTTCGTATTCAATCGGGTTTTGGGTGGCGATGACGACGAAGGGTTGGGGCAGGGCCATTGTCTCCCCTTCCAGGGTTACCTGATGTTCCTGCATGGCTTCCAGTAGGGCAGACTGGGTTTTGGGTGAGGCTCGGTTGATTTCGTCGGCCAGGATGATGTTGGCGAAGATCGGCCCTTTGCGCAGCTCAAAATCCCCCCGGTTACGGTTGTAAATGTAGCTACCGGTGATGTCACCGGGCAGCAGATCGGGGGTAAACTGAATCCGGCGAAAGTCCAGCCCCAGCGCGATGGCAAAGCTGTTGGCGGTCAGGGTCTTGGCCAGGCCAGGATAGTCTTCCAGCAAAATATGGCCACCGGCCAGGATTGTCGCCATGATCTGGCGCAGGACGGGGCCTTTGCCCACGATCGCCTGTTCCACTTCGGCTACTACGGCAGTGCTGAGTTCGGCAACTTTACTCAATAGCATTGGGGTTAGTCTCCGGTCAATCTGCCCGTTTCCTTTTCCAGAAAATTGACAACAACTTCTGGGTCCAGGTCCAGGGGGTGGGATGGCTGGGAGGGTTGAGTTTGCAAACGCTGGCGCAGAGAAAGGCTCTGGGCTGGCGGCAATTTGGCGTTGAAATACTTGATGACATCGGGGGGCAATTTATCCTCGATGGGGGCGCGGCGCTTGGCCCCCCGTTCGTCCGGGCCAAGAGTCTCCTGGGCCAGCTTGCGTAGGGCTTGGGCCAGATTCCAGCGGGCGAAACGTTGGTTTTCGGCCCGCTCCAGCAGCCCCATCCAGCGACGAACCTGCCCCTGGGAAGGGTAACGCTTCTCTGGAATCGTGACAAGGGTCCGCTGCCCGCTGCCCAGACTACGCAGAATCAGCACCAGTGCCACCACTAGCAGCACCCCCCAAAAGACGCTCTGGTGCAGGCTGCTCAACACCAGCCCGCCAAACCAGAGAACGTAAAGCAGGGGTTGGAGCACCACATTCTGTAAAAAGTTGTCCAGAACAAGGACGAGTAGCGCCGTCATCAGTAGGACAATGCCCAGGGGGATGTAGCGTTGCATCAGGCATTGGCTCCGTAGTTCTGCACAATGGCCTGCAGACAGGCGCTGGCTTCTTGTGCTGCCGCGCCGGTGCCGCTCTGGTTGCCGTAGCGCACGCCCTCAAAGAGGCGGGTAAGCCGGTGGATATGTTCATCCCGCAGCCCCGCAGCGGCCAGTTGCACCTCGAATTCCCTGGGCGTCATGGCATGGCGACGCTCTACCCGGTGGCTCTCTTTCAGCACGGCGTTCATCTGGGCATAGCAGCGTAGCACCACATCCCGCAGATCACCCCCTGCTTCCAGTTCGGCCAGCGCGACTGCGGCCTCCTCCACCAACAGGGATTGGGGGTCTGGTTTGGGGCGTAGCCGTCGCCACAGATACCAGAGGAGAAAGAGAAAAGCCAGGGCGACCGCTGCGTCCACCACCCAACTGAGCCAGACAGGTGGATCGGTGACAAAGGGAGGCGGTTCGGGGATGGAGGCCGGGGCTGCCCCGGTCAGGGCTTCGATGCCCTCCATCGTGGGTGTCTCTCTCGGCTGTTCCTGCAAAGCATCCCGGTATTTTTCGGCAATGAAGAGAATCAGCACCACAAAAATCAGCGTCAGAAAGAGCCGCCGTCGAGCCTGGGGTGAGACAATCGCGTAGGCTCCGGTGAAGATCAGCGCTAGCCAGAAGGCGGTTCGCATCCAGGGCTGAATCTCGAACCCGTCTGCCGTCATTGCCGGGGATGGTGACGCGGTGGGTAGCCGTCCATCGCCCAGAAGCAAGGCCAGCAGATTCAAGTCCTGGCCCGGTTCAAAGCGCAGCCCGCCCATCCCCGCGGCCAGAAGGAGAAGCGCGGCTAAGGCAATGGCGATTTGGAGGAGGGTGGTGGTGCGCTGGGTCATCATGGGTATTGCGTGTTGCATGTTGCGTAAGAGGTGACGATGAGTGGGCAAGTGGAAGACTTTTCGTAGTGGATGAAACGTGAAACGTGAAAAAAGGCGAGGCTCTCACGTTTCACGTTTCATCACTTCCCGGCAACCCACGAACCATACCTTAACTGTCACTACCTACGCACTAGGCATCACGCAATACGGCTCTCCTTCCCACTGGCCGCGGATTTCTGAATGCCTTCGATGATCTTCACGCTGATCAGCGCCTGCTCCCGGGTGACGATATCTGTCTTTTCCCCGTCCAGTTGGCGCACAAAGTCCAGGGCAAAGCGGCCATAGGAATTGCCACCCTTTGGCACGCTGACCGGAATGTTCACGTTCTGACCGTTCAGGGTCGTGTACAGTTCCATGCGGTCTTCGCTGCCGATGTACGCGCCGCCTTCTGTGCCGTAGAGTTCGGTGTAGAATTGGTCCTCGAAGTGGGCGGCCCAACTGACTTCGAGCATGAGGGTCGCGCCGTTGGCGAAGCGGATAAAGCCCCATGCGAAATCGTCCACATCGAATCGTGCGCCAGGGGTTGGTTTCTGTCTGTCCATGCCCCAGCCGCCCAGGCCCAATCCACGTGGTCCAAACTTGGCGTAGCTTGCCCCGCTGACAGAGACCGGTTCGGGGTAGTCCATCAGGTAAAGTGCCCGATCCATGGCGTGGATGCCGATGTCAAAAAGGCTGCCCCCGCCCGCCAGATCGTTGTTTGTGAACCAACTGCCGTAACCAGGAATCCCGGCGCGCCGATTCCATAGGGTGCGGGCCGCGTAGATATCGCCAAAGAAGCCCGCGTCCACCTGCTGTTTGGCACTCTGCACTGGGTTGGAATAGCGGTAGT
>JAHEML010000942.1 GCA_024643705.1 Caldilineaceae bacterium
TGCGTCGTAGTCCAGCTCCACGTGATCGACAGTGAGCGGACGCAGGAGGAGGCGATCTGTGTGGGTTGTGCTGGGGGCCTTGGCGGTGGTTGGGAAGAAATTCATCGGGTCATCTCGTGTGGGAAGTAGGATTTGCTCTTTTTGTCCAAGATTTGAAACGGGTAGTTGTGGATCTCTGCATAAATACGTTCCCGCTCCATCCAGAGGTGCTTTTCAGGGCTTCATCGATTTTGCGTCGGTGGATTTCTGGTTGTTCTTCACCGGCTTGCCCTTATCGTTACTACTCTGACGAAGTCTCTTGTTGCAGAAGTTTCTCGATGCGTTTGTCTGGTATGAGCCACATGACGGCGACAAAAATATAGAGTGCGCCGGAAATCCATGTGCTCACAAAGGCAAGCCCGATGGCTATCAGGTAGGCAACAAGCGAGATTCTCCCCTTGACATCAGCGCCCACGGCTGTTGCTAAAATAGATTGCTGGCCGTGCAGCCTGATCAGTACTTGAGAGAGGATAAAATAGGCAACTCCAGCACCGAGCAGGACAATACCGTAGAGGGCCACCGGCCAGGGTGCGAAATCGTTTTCGCCCATCCAGCCGGTAACGAACGGGACAAGGGAGAGCCAAAAGAGGAGGTGCATATTAGCCCACAAGACCCGGCCATCCACTTGCCTGACAGTTTGCAACAGGTGGTGGTGATTGTTCCAATAGATACCCACAAAGACAAAACTGAGCACGTAGCTGAGAAATGTGGGGATCAGTGGCTGCAAGGTTGCCAGCTCTGCGCCGTGGGGGGGTGCCAGCTCTAACACCATAATTGTGATGATAATGGCGATCACGCCATCGCTGAAGGCTTCCATCCGGCCTCGGCTCATTGTTGTTTCTCCGTGAGTCTGTTTGCGGTTGCTTGGGCTATGGGGCAAGCAGGTGGGCGACTGCGCCAAGCTGTCGGCCCCAGTCGCCGCTACTGTAGGCTTCTTGCACACAACGGGCCAAGAGCCAATGTGCGATTCGTTCGGCATCCACATCCAGTAGGTGGGCCATGCGCTGGCACAGACCGCGAGGATCGGATTCCAGCCTGCCCGGACCGTTGAGTAGGTGCTGCACCGCATCGTAAGCGGGGTCGCCCACGTAGGGTTTGGGGTCGATCACGAGCCAGGGTTCCCGTTGGGCTGCCAACACATTGTCCCCGTGCAGGTCGGTGCAAAGGAGAACGTGGCGGTGGGTGCTGGCTGCATACCCGCGGAATATCTCCAACCCGGTTCGCGCCAACCCACCATCCAAGCTGTCCGGGTACTGCTCGATCTTCCGTTCCAAACTGTCGCCCCAGTCGTCGCACATGGATTGAAGGGGGCGAAAAAGGTGGCCTGTGGGTGGCTCTCTCCACAGGCGACGCAGCAGCCGGGCGATAATTTCGTCCTGTTTTGGCTCTGGCAGCTCTTTTTTCAACGAGAAACCGGGCAGACAGCGTTCCAACAGCAGCACAGCGGTGTCGTCGGTGGTGAAGGCATCGTACAGCCGCGCAGTGCCGTCTCCATCCCAGAAGCGCAGACCGTCGATTTCGTGTTCGGATTCGTCATGGCGGATGCCCAGCTTGAGTACAACCTGATCGCCGCTGGCCGTGCGGGCTGGGGCCACCCACGAGCACATCCCTCCTGGCTCGTAGGGCGCGCCCACGTCCAGCCCCCAGCGTGCGCGTACATCGGCCAGCAGCGCGGGCAACCGGGCGATCCAGTCCCTCCATTCTTTTTCGTCAGGCTGGGCTGCAAACTCGGCCAGTGTACGGGGGATGGGCACGGGATTTGTGTCTGTATCAATTCTATTGGGGTGCACCGACATTGGGTCTCTTTTCCTTCTGCTCAAACGTCCCCTGGGTGGTTGAGCTAGGCTGTTTTCGGACAGGTGGCCAAGTTTCATTCTAGCACGCAGTCTGTCTGGGAGACCAGTTTGTGTGCATCTGTGGGCAGGGGGTATTGTAGGGTATATTGTGATGAAAGCTCTATCTTGCCTTCACACTTTCTAAACAACTGGCGGTTACGATCAGGCGGCAGGTGTATAGTGCCAACCATTGATTCTAATACGA
>JAHEML010000943.1:0-941 GCA_024643705.1 Caldilineaceae bacterium
ACCCTTTATGGCGCTCAACGGTGGGCCGCTTTTCCAATTCACCGAGGCCATATCCCTTTTTGTCGATTGCGAGACACAAAAAGAGGTGGACAATCTGTGGGATCAACTCTGTGCTGACGGAGGCGAGCCGGGGCGTTGTGCCTGGCTGAAGGACAAGTTCGGCCTCTCCTGGCAGATTGTCTCCCGCCAATTGGGCGAACTGCTGGGCGACCCGGACCCACAGAAATCCCAGCGAGTAATGGAAGCGATGTTGCAAATGGACAAAATCGACATCGCTGCTTTGCAGGCCGCCTATGATGGCGCGTGATTCGGACGAACTTTCACTAAGGAGCGAGCAATGAGTGGCGTACGCGTGCTGGTGGGAACCCGCAAGGGTGCATTCATTTTGACATCGGATGAAAAGCGGCAAAACTGGGATGTGAGCGAACCCCACTTTCCCGGCTGGGAGATGTACCACATCAAAGGGTCGTCGGTTAACCCGAACCGGCTCTACGCCTCCCAGTCCACTGGCTGGTTCGGGCAGCTCATCCAGCGTTCCGACGACGGCGGGAAGACCTGGGAGCCAGTGGGCAACGAATTTGCCTACGACGGCACACCCGGAACCCACCAGTGGTACGACGGTACCCAGCACCCCTGGGAATTCAAGCGAGTCTGGCTGCTGGAGCCTTCCCTCCACGATGCCGACACAGTGTATGCTGGCGTGGAAGATGCGGCCATCTTCCGCTCGACAGATGCGGGCCAGACCTGGCAGGAGTTGCCCGGCCTGCGTGCTGCCAAAGGCCATCTTTGGCAGCCGGGCGCGGGCGGCATGTGTCTGCACACAATTGTGCAAGACCCATCCAACCCCCAGCGCATGTTTGTTGCCATCTCTGCCGCGGGCGCTTTCCGTACAGATGATGGGGGCGAGAGTTGGTTGCCCATCAACAAGGGGCTGGTTTCCC
>JAHEML010000943.1:951-2078 GCA_024643705.1 Caldilineaceae bacterium
CGATGCGGGCGGCCTATGGCACGAGATCAGCGGCAACCTGCCCACCGATTTTGGCTTCCCCATCGCTGTCCACGCCCATGAGCCAGAGACAGTTTACGTGGTTCCCATCAAGAGTGATTCGGAACACTACCCCCTTGACGGCAAACTGCAAGTCTACCGCAGCCGCACGGGCGGCAACGAGTGGGAAGCCTTGACCAACGGCCTGCCCCAGAGCGATTGCTACGTCAACATTCTGCGCAGTGCCTTTGCCGTGGATTCCCTCGATTCCTGCGGCCTCTACTTTGGCACAACCGGCGGGCAGGTCTATGCTTCGGCAGATTCCGGCGACAATTGGATGCCCATTGTGCGCGATTTACCGGCTGTGTTGTCGGTAGAGGTGCAAACGTTGCGATGATCCGTGTCGTGATACCACACCATCTGCGCAGGCTGACCAGTGCGGGCAAAGAAGTGGAGTTGGATGTCCAGGGACCGATCACCCAACAGTCGGTGCTGGATGCGCTGGAAGCCAAGTATCCCGTGTTGCGGGGGACGATCCGGGAGCATGGCACGTTGAAGCGACGTGCCTTTATCCGCTTTTTCGCCTGCGAGCAGGATTTGTCCCATCAACCCGTGGATGCACCTTTGCCCGACGCTGTGGCATCGGGCAAAGAACCCTTTCTGATTGTGGGAGCGATGGCAGGGGGAGAGTGAAACGTGGTTTCTACGGCGTGATGTGTGAAACGTGAGAAGGTTCAGTTCCACTCACGTTTCACGCATCACGTATTTTCTTCACCGCTTTCTCACCGTTGTTCGATAACCGACTCCACCCCCGCCCCGTCTCGGCCAAATCCCGCGCAATCAGGCTGGGCAGAACCGTGTGTCCGTATTGTTTGACAAGCCCCCCGTGCCACAGCCCCACATAGCCGCTGCGTGTATCGGGCTGACTCCACTTGAAGCCGTAGCGCACAAAGCCAGCCAGTTCCCACAGCCAGAGCAGCAGCACCCCCATCCACCTGGGCAGCCAAAAGCCCACAAAGACAAACGCTGCATAGTGCCGGGCTGGATTGATGTCATCCACCAACCCATGCTTGAAGCCATCCGTCCCCCAGCGAGTGGGGGGCGCGCCCTCCATCTGACGCAGAAAACGC
>JAHEML010000944.1 GCA_024643705.1 Caldilineaceae bacterium
GCGTCGTCTGCTCACCAGTCAGATCAGCGGCATGGCCTTTGATGCGTTGGAAAAACAGCCCCATCTCCTCGACTTCAACGCGATTGTGTTGGCCCACCCCAACTGGCACGCGGGCATTGTGGGCATTGTGGCTTCCCGGATTGTGGAGGAATTCGGCAAGCCGGTGGTGTTGCTCCTCAACCCACCGGGCGAAGTGGCCCGGGGTAGCGCGCGTAGCACCCCGGGCGTGGACATCGGTGGCTCCATCGCTGCCTGCGCCGAACTGCTCATCGGCCACGGCGGCCATCCCGGCGCGGCGGGTCTCTCCCTGGAAGCCGACAAGATCGACCATTTTCGCCGGGATCTGAGCCGCCAGATCGACAGCCATCGCATAGACGCGGGGCCAGAGGGATTGGTCATTGATGCAGAACTGCGGCTGGTTGATCTCAGCCTGCATTTGGTCGAGCAGGTGCAGCGGTTGGCCCCCTTTGGCAATGGCAACCCCCAACCAGTCTTTCTAACCCGTGGGCTGGCTGTGGCCGAAGACAGGCGCATGGGCCGGGATGGAACCCACCGGCGGCTTGTCATCCAGGATGCCCAGGAAAATAAACTGCCTCTGGTCTGGTTCAACGGTGCAGACGAGCAACTGCCCGAAGGCAGGCTGGATTTCGCCTACACCTTCAACATCAACGAATACAAGGGCGAGCGCACCCTGCAACTGATGTACAAAGATATTCGGGCATCCGAAGGCGATGGGCTGACAGTTGCGTCGGCTGCCTTGCCCCTCCACCTGACCATCCACGATCTGCGCGGCCAATCGGTGGACGTGTCAAGCTTGCCCGCGCCCGATGCATCGTTTTGGTTGGCCGAGGGGACGCGTCTGGGCCAGGTGGAGTTTCATTCCCGGCTGAACGCCCGCAACTATCCCAAAGGCCGCCCGTTGGTGATGTGGAGCGCTCCGCCGTCGGCGGATGTGGTGCGCTGGCTGGTGGAGACCCTGGCCCCGTCGGAACTTTGGCTGGTGGGGCGGGAGTCGGGGGACGGTTCGCTGGATGGAGTGGTGAAAGCCGTGGCCGCGATGGGCAAACATGCTCTTGCACAAGATGGTCGGCTGCCCATCGACCGGTTGGCCGCGCGCATTGGCGTCACCGAAGCCATTGTACGCCACGCGCTCTTTTGGCTGGAGGCAAAACGCATCCTATGGGTGATGGAGTGGGAGAAAGACGATGTGGCCCGCATTGCGCCCGGCGATGGGCTTGCAAGTGGCGATGCGGGTTTGCAGGAGAAGCAGACAGAATTATCCGAGTTACTCTCAGAGATGCGGGCATGGCGGCGCTATTTTCTGCGGGCAGGGTTGCAGGAACTAGGGCTGCATGGCGGTTAAAAAGATAAATTGTGCTGATGTCGCTGATTTTCGTGTAGGGGATCCGTACTCCCTTTCACCTATGTTTACAACCTTATTCGGGTTAGGATAGAGAATGAATCGTAGAGTCGTCACGTCAATCGGCGCGTTGTTGCTTGTGCTTGTGGGTATATGGGCTTTTATCAACCGGGGCGAAATCGTCTTTTACTGGAATCTCTTCCGGGTGGATCGGGCGGGGAAGCAATTCTACGCTACGTATCCCCATCTGGCGCGGGATGTGCAGTACAGCCCCGGTTTTGGCATGGGGTTGGATGTCTACAGCCCGGCAGAGGGCGATAATCATCCGGTGCTGATCTTTATCCACGGGGGCGGCTGGGATAAATACGATCGCAAACTTTTTGCGCCGGTGGGCCAAAAGCTGATCGAACGGGGGATTGTTGTCGTTATTCCCGACTACACCCTGTACCCCGACGCTGGCTACGAGCAGATGGCCCAAGAGATGGCCTCAGCCACAGCATGGACATTGGAAAACATCGGCCAATACGGTGGCGATCCCGGCCGAGTGGTGATCGCGGGTCATTCGGCTGGTGGTCATTTGGCTGGGCTGGTGGCGACGGATGAAGTCTGGCTCAATTTCGAGGGCCACACCAATCAAGAACTGTGCGGTTTGATCGGGATGGCTGGTGTTTATGACATCCCAGAGCAGATGGTTTTTGAGCGCAGCAAAGGCGGCAC
>JAHEML010000945.1 GCA_024643705.1 Caldilineaceae bacterium
CAGGACTTCCGGCTAAACCACCTTCTGCCGAGCATCTGCTGGGAACCGATCAGCAAGGGCGGGATGTGCTGGCCGACCTTATCTACGGAACCCCAACATCATTAGAGATTGGTGTGATTGCAGGCGTGTTTGGTGTGGCTTTGGGTGCTTTGATCGGTCTGATCGCTGGATATGCGGGCGGGATCGTTGATGAAGTTATCCGGATTGTCGTGGATATCCTGCTGACAATACCGGGCTTGATGGTACTGATCATTGTGGCGTCGATGCTGGGGGCAGTTTCGGTTGAGGCGATGGCGCTGATCATCGCTGCTCTGGCATGGATGTGGCCGGCACGGGCCGTGCGCGCTCAAGTACTTACCATTCGCGAACGCATGTATGTTCAGGTTGCCAGATTCAACGGGGCCAGCAACCTGAAGATCATCGTCGGGGAACTTTTGCCGAATTTGATTCCGTATCTGGCGGCCAATTTGGTGGGAGCGATTTCCGGGGCAATACTCGCCTCTGTAGGGCTGTCTACTCTTGGGTTGGGGCCAATGACCGAGCCCTCTTTAGGGCTGACTTTTTACTGGGCCATCACATATGGCGCTTTGATACGACAAATGTGGTGGTGGTTTATGCCACCGATTGTGATTATTATCATCCTCTTTCTGGGGCTTTTCTTGATGAGCCAGGGGCTGGATCAGATCGCAAATCCCAGACTGCAAAGCAAGGCCTAATGTCAAAAAACTAGCAATGACCAGCCCAGTGCCAGCTGCCAACAGGACTGGTGACTCGTCTCACAGAGGTGCGGATTGAATTCGAACATCCTTGAAGTGCGCAACTTACATGTGCACTACCATACCCGCCAAGGTGCGGTGCGGGCGGTCAACGGTGCATCTTTTGACTTGCATACTGAAGAACGTCTCGGCTTGGTTGGTGAGTCCGGTTCGGGCAAATCAACCGTCGCACTTGCACTAATGCGTCTGATCAGGCCACCGGGGAAGATCGAGGGAGGGCAGGTATTACTCGACGGCCTTTCCCTTCTAGAATTGCCCGAGGAACGAATGCGCCAGATCCGACTTGCCGAAATCGCAATGGTTTCCCAGGGCGCGATGAATTCGTTGAACCCAGTTGCCCAGGTTCATAGGCAGATCGAAGATGCGCTGCGGGATCATGGTGTAAAACAGACCAAGCGCGAAAGAGCCGAGTGGATTGGCGAATTGCTCCAGCGTGTCGGCCTTCCTCAAGCCACCGCTGAGATGTATCCTCACGAATTGAGCGGTGGAATGAAGCAGCGAGTCTGCATAGCCATAGCCATCTGTTTGAAGCCCAAGGTCATTATTGCCGATGAACCCACTAGCGCCCTGGACGTTGTAGTCCAACATCAAGTGATGGAGACTTTGGAGAGCCTTCGGGCCGAGCTGGGCGCATCGGTCATTCTCATCGGGCACGATATGGGGTTGATGGCACAGACCGTAGATCGTATCGGGGTGATGTATGCGGGTGATCTGATTGAGACAGGCAGCGTCGAAGCCCTCCTCAATGATCCGCTGCACCCATACACCAGATTGCTAATGGCTAGCCTGCCTTCCCTTGAGCAGAAGATGGCCGCAAAGGGCATCCCGGGGCTCATGCCGTCTCTGCTCAATCGACCCACAGGATGTCCGTTTCACCCCCGCTGCCCAGATGCGTTCGATCGCTGCAAAGTGGAGGAGCCTATATTGCAGACGGTGCAGCTAAACCGGGGCGTCGCTTGTCATCTTCACTGGGCCGATTCGGCTGGAAAGGAAGCTTCGTGACCGCTTTGCTCGAAACTCGTAACGTGACGAAAGTATTTGGTGGCGGGCCTTTCCATCGAGAGAATTCGGTCGTAGCGCTGAATAATCTCTCGCTCACCATTGAAGATGATCCCCCGACGATCACCGCCATTGTGGGCGAAAGTGGCAGCGGCAAAACGACGTTTGCGCGGCTGATCCTAGGCCTTGCCGACCCGACCAGCGGTGAGGTGCGCTATCGGGGCGTCAACTTGAGGCAACTGGATAAGGAGCAACGTCGGCAGTTTTTGCGAGACGTTCAGGTGGTATTTCAGGACCCCTAC
>JAHEML010000946.1 GCA_024643705.1 Caldilineaceae bacterium
TCAGGGGTGTCTCCTCGCGGGAGCGTCCATCCTCCCGTAAAAAGCCCGTGTGAAAGTTGACCCCAGCTACTCCACCAGAAGCAGCGATAGCGTCCAGTTGCTTATCTGTCAGGTTGCGGGGGCTGGCACAGAGCGCATGTGCGCCCGAATGGGTGGCAACCAGGGGCGCGTCGCTGAGCGATTCCACATCCCAGAAACCCTTCTCATTGAGATGGGAGAGGTCGATGAGAATGCCCAGGCTGTTGCACTCCTTCACCAGGGCTTTGCCCGCGTTGGTCAGGCCGGGGCCGATGTCCGGGTTGGCGGGGTATTGGAAAGGGACCCCATGTGCGAAGATTGTGGGGCGGCTCCACACTGGCCCCAATGATCGCAGGCCAGCCGCGTAGAAGACGTGCAGCGCATCCAGGTTGCGGTCGATGGCCTCGGCTCCTTCAAAATGCAGGATCATCGCCAGCACGCCACTCTCCAGTGCGCTTGCCAACTCATCGGCTGTGCGCACGATTTTAGTCTGGCCGTCGGAGTCGGCTTCCAGGCGCAACAGGCGCGCCACCATTCCCATAACAAAGTTTGTGGCGTAGGTGCGGTTGAGCGCTTTGGGCAGGGGCATGGCGTAGCTATTACCGCCGCTGGCCGTGCCGGGGAAACCCGCCATCCGCTCCCGGCTGGGCACGTAGATGGCAAAGAAGCCGCCGCCCAATCCACCGGCCCTGGCTTTGGGCAGATCGATGTGCAGCCCTTCATTTTCTTGAAAGAAGTCGTATTTCGTCTTTGGTTTCGCCATGTGCAGACGCAAAATCGTGTCGTTGTGGCCGTCAAAGATAGGGGGGAAAGAACTTGGCATTGCAGTCTCCGGAATGATGCGTAGGTGGTAGTCGGTATGTATGTCCGCATGGGGCCTCATTTGCTTCCTGAGGCGGTTCCTAATTTGCTTCGGCCCACAAGCGGGCGATGCCGATGCAAACGTCAACTGCGCGGGCCATATCTTGCACGCTGATCCATTCCAACGGCCCATGCAGGTCTTGCTGACCGGTGAACAGATTGGGTGTGGGTACACCCTTTTCCGTCATTTGGGAGCCGTCGGTTCCGCCCCGTACCGTGCGGTAAATAGGCTTCAGCCCTGCCTCTTCGATTGCCTGGGCCGCAATTTCCACCGGGCGCATGTCGTCTTCCAGCCAATAGCGCATGTTACGATATTGGGGGCTAATCTCACAGGTGACGGTCAGCCGGGGTTCGGCGGCGCGCAGGCTGGCGCAGATGGACTCCAGCAGCGCACCGTGGGAAGCCAGCCCGTCCCGGTCGAAGTCCCGCAGAATGAAGCCAACCTTGGCCTGGGCAGGGTTGCCGTTGATACCCGTCAGATGGATGAATCCCTGGCGATCCTGGGTGGTCTCCGGTGTGCGGGTGGCTTCGGGCAGAAGGTTGACAAATTTGGCCGCCCAGGTGAGCGCATTGACCAGCTTGCCAAAGGCCGTGCCGGGGTGAATCGAAACGCCGGTGATGGTCACAACTGCCTTGTCCGCGCTGAATGTCTCGAAGGCTATCTCGCCAGCCTCGCTGCCGTCCAGGGTATAGGCAAAGTCCGCGCCCAAATCTTCCGGTGTAAGCAGGCGCACGCCTTTACCGATCTCTTCGTCTGGGGTAAAGGCGATGCGGATAGTGCCGTGGGGGATAGATGGGTCGGCCAACAGGGCTTCGGCCATGGTCATCACCACGGCCACGCCGGATTTATCGTCCGCGCCCAGCAGGGTGCTGCCGCTGGCCGTCATAATGTCTTCGCCCACCTTTTGGGCCAAATAGGGCGACCCTTCCGGGCTGAGAACCAGGCCTGGCGCGTCGGGGAAGCTGATGGGGCTGCCGTCGTAGTTGCGGTGCATGCGCGGCTTGACATCTGTGCCGCTAAAGGCTGGTGCTGTGTCCACGTGGGCCATAAAGCCGATTGCTGGCACGTTGGCCGGGTCGGGGATGGTGGCGGGGATGGTTGCCAGCACAGTGGCGTAGTCGGTCAGGGTGACATCCTGCGCGCCCAGGGCTATCAGCTCTTCCACCAGGGGGCGCAACAGTTCGTACTGTTTGGCGG
>JAHEML010000947.1 GCA_024643705.1 Caldilineaceae bacterium
CCAGACTTTCCACGCTTCCTGGCGTAAAGAATTCTCCCCGGTAGCCCTCCTCCTGGATCAATTCAGCCAGATCACCGATTCGGGGCAAAACAACGGCTTTGCCATAGTCTCCTGCCTGATGCAATACTCCTGAGCTACCAGTTGTACTGGTGTACGGAAAAACAGCCACAGCCGCATCTCGAAAAATTCGCTCAACGTCTTCTTCTGCAACATAGCCAGTAAAACGCACGTTGCCCAGATGTTGGTAGTGCTCCTGCACGCCGGCCAGGTAGCCTTTTGCATTCGGGCTGTCAGTCCCGGCTACAACAACTTCTAGTGGTTGCGGGAGGCGCTGCTGAAGCAGTTGTACCGCCTCAATCATCCCTTCGACTTTCTTATAGGTGCCAAATTTGCCAAATGCCATCACTTGCATAGGGCCATCTGGCAATTCAAAGGATGGCTCTTCCACTTCGTCGTCAAAACTGCCATGGGGGGCCAATAGCACATTGTCGGCCTTGTACTTGTCACGCAAGATCTCCACATACTTAGGAATCGTCAACGCCACCAGATCCGCCTGCAATACCAACCAGGTAACCACTGCACCGATGGCCCGCATCACCCATTCCACCAACCGATTTCCTGCATAGCCCGCGCTCTGCAGATCGATTGTCTCCATAATGTTGTGAAGCAGCACGGTGGTGGGATAGCCGGAAAACTTGAGAAGAAGAGGGGTCAACAGGCCAAGGGTAGCTGGAACTTTGCTACCACCAAATGTAGCGAATTGAATGTTAAACAGAACAGCGTCGGGTTTCTCGCGCTTGACAGTCCGCAGCAGGGTTAAGGCATTGCCCAAACCATCAAAACGCCAACACGGAATCACGCGCAATGCTGCCAGTTGATCAGATGCCGGCTCGTTTTGGTAGATTTCACCGGCAGGCAATTCGTCCGCCAGTAGAACGACTTCGGTCACTTCTGGTTTCGTGCGCAGGGCGCGCACAAAGTGGTAAGCGTACTCGTTTAAGGAGCCTTTGCCAGGGGGAAAGGTAGTAACCAGTGCAACACGCATAGGGAGTATCCGTTCTCAACTAGGGTTGTTGTAAACACCACGCATATCATTGATCTTGATGCGGATGAGGTCACGTAGAAAACGCTGTGCTTCTTTGGTGGTATCCACTTTGGAGCCTGGTGCATCCACCCACTGCACAGGCTGTTCAGCAATACGGTAACCGAACTTCCCAGCCAGATAGAGGATTTCCAAATCAAACGAGAAGCCCATCAAGGTTTGGGCAGTGTATAGACGCATGGCCGCTTCTCGACGAAAGAGTTTGAAACCACACTGGGTGTCTTGCACACCGATGCGAAAGATATTTTGAACAATCCAGCGCAGACCACCGCTTAACAGACGACGCAAAGGCGAGCGTTTGGCCTCCTGTGCACCAGTGGCAGCCCTGGAACCGATAACCAGATCGTAGCCCTCGTCCATCTTGTCTAGTAGATTTTTCAGCTCCTCGATGGGTGTGGAGTTGTCGGCGTCCGCAAAGAGGATATACTCGCCATTGGCAGCAAGGACACCACGCCGCACGGCGCTGCCCTTGCCCCCATTGCGTTCAGCAACCAGCACCCGAACATTCGCCATTTTCAGGTTGCGTATGATTTGGACGGTATTGTCTTTAGATCCATCATCGGCGATGATTAGTTCCCACGGAACCCCCAATCCGGAACAGAAGGATGCCATAGCGCCGATGGTAGGAACAATGCGTTCCGATTCATTGTAAGCGGGGATGACCACAGAAACGATTGGCTTACCACTGATGGGCTGGTTCTTCCATTGTAGGTAGGAGGTGTAGGATTCGTTGAACTTGGTCGCCATTGGCTTATCTCTCTTTCCCAGATAGATTTGTCCGTACCCAGCATACGTCTTTCATGAAATTATAGTAATCTGATGTCAAATTGGTGTCAATGAGAAATTAAACGTGGATCAATAATTGGTACAGCCAACCCAGGCGTCAATACTAGCTGTATATACGCCCCCTTCCGTAACCATTGACGGTACCGCCAATAATAGGCAAGCAGACACACAATCAAGCCAATCCCTG
>JAHEML010000948.1 GCA_024643705.1 Caldilineaceae bacterium
TCTCCAGCCGTTGCCCGCCCCGGGGGAAAATTCCATAGGCGGTTGTCAAATCCAGCAATGACACTTCGCCGCCGCCCAGGGTGAGAGCAAGACCGTAGTCACCGGTGAAGCTGCCAATGCCTGCGGCGGCGGCAATGCGCTGCAAGGTTGCGACACCAACCCTTTGCAGCACTTTGACCGCGGGGATGTTGTAGCTATTGGCAAGGGCCTCGCGCACGGTCACCGGGCCGTGGTAACGCAGGTCGTAGTTTTCTGGTCGATAGGCCCCATTGCTGCCAAAGGAAGCGCTCGCGGCTGCCTCGGCCCCTCGCCCGCCGGGGAAGGCCGTGGGCAGATCGGCCAAAATGGAGGCCGCCGTGAGCGGCGCAACCTCCGCTTCCGCGCTCCATTGCGGGTCCAGCGCGGCTGCATAGGTCAGGGGCTTGATGGCACTGCCGGGTTGACGCTGGGCCAGAGCCGCGTTCACATTGCCCTGGATGGCGGGGTCAAAGTAGTCGGGGCTGCCCACCATTGCCAAAATTTCGCCGGTTTCTGTGTCCAGCACAACAACCGCCGCGTTACGGGCGACTTCGCCGCTGGGGTCACACGGATTGCCGTCGGAGCTTGGCCCCTTTTGCCCCGGTGGCCGACAGTTGAGCTGGGCCAGGCGTCGAACCACAGCGGCCTCGGCCTGGCGCTGCAAACCCAAGTCCAGGGTGGTATAGACGTCCAGCCCGCCGTCTCGCAGGCGATCCACCCCGATCTGGCCCACAAGCTGATCCTGAATGTACATGACAAAATGGGGTGCTTTGATAGCAAAGAGTTGGGATCGATAGCGCAGCGGCTCGCCCCCTATCTGTTCTGCCTCGGCCTGGGAAACAAAGCCGGCATCGGTCATCAGGCGCAGAACCGTCAGTTGACGATTCTTGGCGGATTCTGGATAGATCAAGGGGTTGTATCCGGTGGGGTATTGGATCAATCCGGTGATGAGGGCACATTCTGCCCGGCTAAGCTGGGCAGCGGGCTTGGCAAAAAAGTTCTGGGCGGCGGCTTCCAGGCCAAAGGCAAAATTGCCATAATATGTCTGGTTGAGATAATAGCGCAGCAACTCGGCCTTGCTGTAGCGCCATTCCAATTGCAGGGCAAGCACTCCTTCGCGCATCTTGCGCCCATAGCTGCGATCGTAGCGTTCTTCCGGCCCCATCAGCAGCGAGCGAGCCAACTGCTGGGTGAGCGTGCTGGCCCCGCTGACGATTTCGCCGCCCGCCTGCCAGTTCTGCCAGACGGCCCGGCCAATGGCGATGGGGTCGACGCCGGGATGCCAGAAGAAGCGGCTGTCTTCGGTGGCGAGAGTGGCTTGCACGCAGGCGTCGGGCACACCCGCAATCCCGTATCGGCTGCTGGGGGTCGGGTCGGCGGGCAGGTTGATCTGCTTGCCCACGTTGGGGTCCAGCACTTCGTAGAGCAGACGTCCGTTGCGGTCCAAAATACGGGTGGTGGGGCGCACGAGCCTGGATTCCAGATCATCCACCGCAGGCAGATCGGCCAGGATGGTCAAGCGCAGCACGAGCCACCCACCCAACAGGCACAACACAATCAGGGCAAGCCAAACCCTGGCAGATTTCAGAAACTCTGCCAGCTTACTGCGAGATCGGGGGTGAGACGTCGGCTGTGCGTTCATCACCCGTATAGACGTTGTGGGGTGTGCGGAAGTTCCGCGGGCCGAGCCACTGAACAACGCTGAAAAACTGGGGTGACAAGCGGGAATCTTGCATGAAATTCTCTGCGACTTGGCGTCTCTGCAGCAAGAATTTCAGTAGTCAGCGACACGAAGAACAGCTCAATCGGGCACTAAGTACATTGTCAACAAAGTTTTTGTATTACCGTAGGCGCTGCTTGTAGCTGCGCAAGAAACGAATACCCCTTCGGTTGCCTGTGCAGTTCAAAACTACACCTACAAAAATGTCGAATTACTTTGTTTACGGTGTACTCAACTATCCATAAAAAATCTGTGAAAATCTTGAAATCTGTGGATTGCCTCTTGAATCCCGTTTTACCATCCTGCCCTTCCTTTTGCTCCACAGATT
>JAHEML010000163.1 GCA_024643705.1 Caldilineaceae bacterium
CGCCATCTGTGATCGACATCGCGGCGTGGGCAGCGACGGGATCGTTGTTGGCCCTCTGGACGGTTCAATGCCGCCCGATCATTTTACCTGTGAAATATGGAACCCAGACGGCTCCCAGGCAGAAGTGAGCGGCAATGGTCTGCGTATTTTTGCTCGCTATCTGCTTGATGCAGGTTACACTAATCTCAACAAAGTAAACCTGAACGAAGTAAACCAGCACAACCCAACCCCAACGTGTACCCTGCACTGCGGTGGCAGGAGCATCCCCGTCAGCTACGGAACGCACATCGACGCACCGATTCGCGTGGAATTGGGCCTGGGGAATCCTGCTCCACCTGTCAGCCCAACGCCATCAACACCCTTTGCAGATGCGATTGCTGCGTTGGGGCTGCCCACGCTTGTCGATGTGGGCAACCCTCACTGCGTATTTTTCCCTTCCATCCCCATCAGCGAAGCCCTGGCTCGGCAGTGGGGGCCAACCGTCGAGAACGACCCAACCTTTCCCCGGCGCACAAATGTCCAATTTGTGCGGATCATAGACACCCACGCCATTGCTGTCGAAATCTGGGAACGGGGTGCAGGCTACACCCAGGCCAGTGGAAGCAGCAGTTGCGCTGCCGCCCTGGCTGCCATCGACCGGGGGTACTGCCTGTCGCCGATTACAGTCCATATGCCGGGTGGCACCCTACTGGTGGATGCCCACACCCACGGGGGAGTGGCGGAAAACAGTTGGCGCGCCGCCGTCACAGGCCCAGCAACACCTGTATTTGTGGCGTATTGGCGAATGGTGAAGGATGTTTGACGCTCACTTTCCCCTAGGGTCGTGTGAATCCGCCTCCTTTCAAACGTATCATCCGTTTGATCCCGCATTCCCCAGAACATTCGTGCGAATTCCTTCTTGACACCGCACAAATGTTCGTGTACAATTTGGGATAGTTGGGAAACAAACGTTCTGTTTGGGATAAAATTTGGATTATCCTTCCTCCAGAAAAGGAAAAGGCAATGACTCTCTCGGATCGCCAAGTAAACATACTGCGCTACATCGCCAGATTTGTCGATGAACGAAACTATCCGCCGACCATACGGCAAATCGGTACCGCCTGTTCGATCTCCAGCACATCCGTGGTCAAATACAATCTAAGCAAACTGGAAAACGAAGAGCTGATTGTGCGCGAGGCCGAGGTTAGCCGTGGGTTGAGCCTGAATTGGGACAAACTTGAAGCCACGGGTCTCTTGGACGAGATAGGGGGGCCAGCCAGCCGGGCAATCAACAATCTATCTGATAGAGTCGTCAGCTTCTTCAGCGTGCCCGTACTCGGTAACATCGCAGCCGGTGAACCCATCCGGGTTGATCCAACCGACCGTGCCAGCGCAGACGAATGGATCGATCTGAACGAAGCCCTCTTCCGAGATCGGGAAAAACTCTTCGCCCTACGGGTGCAGGGAGATTCTATGGTGGATGCCAGTGTGCTGGATGGGGATATTGTCATCCTGCGCCAACAGGAACGGGCCGAGAATGGGGAGATGGTGGCCGCGTGGATCGAGGGGTTGGAAGAGACGACTCTCAAACATTTTTACAGGGACGAGAAGAAGTCACAGGTCGTTCACCTGCGTCCGGCCAATCCCGCCTACAGCGAGATGACCTTCCCAGCTAATCAAGTCAGCGTCATGGGCAAGGTTGTGTCGGTGATCCGACAATTGGAATAAAGACCGGCCCGGCTTCTGCTAACCAAAGTAGACAGGGCCAAAGTAGACAGGACAAAACAAAAAGGCGAAACCCGTGAAGATAGGTCTCGCCTTTTTGTTTACACCGGAACCAAAATAGTACCTTCGGACAGAGTACCATAAGTGATCCCAGCTTTGGGGCCGTGATTCCAGAGGTAGGAAGCCACATACGCACAGGTAACCGCATCCAATGTATCTTCGTATGCCTTTAGCTCCCGTCCTCGCAGGTTCCACACATCTACACCTTGCAGCAGAGCCTTCGTCTTCTTCAACTTCGGCGATCCCTTGCGCAATCCCCGCAGCAAATGTTGATAGCGGATCAACTCCAGCCGCCGTTCGTCCACCGTGCCCCGCTTGTACTTGAGAATACGCTCCAACCCAAACAGGCTGACATGGGCCGGGTGAGGGAAGACTTCGCACACCAATCTCGCCTTGGACCGTCGTGGAATCACCGCCGCCTCGGCAAAGCGATGGCCAGCGACCAGATGCTCCACCAATTCTTCGCCCCGGACAATACCATCTGCGGCCAGACGCTCCCGGTTGGCTGGCAGCGCACCTGCATGGAATCGACGCCACTCTGCCGACAGATCCCTGTCACAACGCCGGGACCCCGTCTCGTTGGGAACCCGCAAAGGCGCGTCCACCGCCACCACTGCTCCACTATTCTGGGGTAAATAGCTGGCAATAAAGTCGATGATCTCGCTGTTGTTGCCCAGCGTGCCTGTATGGGCAACCAGTTTTTCATCCCGTATCACCGCGCCACCCGATGCATTGGACGACTTCCAGGCCAAATCGATACCGATGAAAACAGGGAATTCGTGTTTTTTTGTCATCAAGACCCTCGGATTCAGCTACCTGCCATCAAAACCACCCGCTCCTGGGTCACCTGATCCAGAAAATCCTCATCCACCACCGCGCCGTTGCCAGAGCCAGTCGGCACGGTCAGAGTGCTATCGCTGTTCAGAACAAAGGGGTTCTGCACAATATCCCGGGGGAAGTAGCGGTCGTTGGCGCTGATGTCGCCGGGCAGGCTGAAATTGGGAAGACTCGCCAGGGCCACATTCGTTGCCCGGCCGATGCCTGTTTCCAACATGCCCCCATGCCACACGGGCATCCCCGCAGCCTGGGCCATGTTGTGAATCTCCACCGAATCGGCTAGACCGCCAATACGGGTTGGTTTGATGTTGATGATTTTGCAGGCATTCAGCTCGATGGCCCAAGCCGCGTGATCCGGCGAGACAATACTCTCGTCCAGGCAGAGTGGCGTGGAAATAATCTTCGCCAGCTTGGCATGATTGAAAATGTCGTCGTGATCCAAGGGCTGCTCGTGAAGCAGCAGGTCGAACTGATCCAACTCTTTCAGATGCTCGGCGTCGCTCAGGTGATAGATGCTGTTGCCGTCCACCTGCAAAAGCAGATCGGGCCAGCGTTCCCGAATAGCCCGTGTCGGTTCCACATCCCATCCCGGCTTGATCTTGAGCTTCACCCGTTTGTAGCCGTTGTTCAGATAGCCCTCCACCGTTTCCAGCAGGGTCGCAACATCCGGCTGAATAGGTACACTCACGCCCACATCTACCTTGTCTCGGGTCCCGCCTAGCAGCTTGGAAAGGCTCACATTCTGGGCCTTGGCGAAAAGGTCCCACATGGCAAACTCCAAACCACTCTTGGCCATGCGGTTGGCCCGCACCCGCCGGAAGACGTGGCGGGTCTGCCAGGGGTCTGCCACATCTGCCGCCAGCAGCATGGGGCCGAGATAAGTCTCCATCATAAACCAGGCCGTCTGATAGGTCTCCTCGTTATACCACGGGCCTTCGCTCATAGGGGCCTCGCCCCAGCCTGTCACCCCTTCGCCGTCCACCCGGACAATAATGGCGTCGCTGGCGTCGTGGAACCAACCGCTGGTTTCAAAACGGCGCACATAAGGTAAATGGATACGGCGCAGTTCGATACGTTCGATTTTCATGAAGGTTTTCCTATTGGTTGATTGGTTGATTAGTTCACGGTTGATTAGCTCACTGGTTGATTGGTTAGTTGGATAACCGGGCGACCGAAGGAACCAGCGAACCAGTCAACTACTGCGGAACCATCTGCAAACCCATTTGGGCAAAGTGGTCGTCAAAGCTAAATGCCTGGGTGATGGCCCGATTTTGAGCCAGCGCCAGACAGACACAATCGGTGTAGCTCCACGCTTTGTCGTGGTAGTTGCTGAACAGACGCCAGGATGCAGCTTCCTCGCCCCCATCCACCACAATCAGTTCGATCAAGCTGCTATTGCGCAGACGCATCCCCAACTGACGTGCAACCGCAACACCCAACCGAGCCTTTGTCAGCGTCATCGCTTCGTCAAAAATGTGATTAGAAACAAGCAGCGTGCTCGGTGTCCGAATCGATTTCAAAAAGGCCGCCGCTGCCTCGTGATGGGGGTCTGTGCGATCAACCAGGGCATAAAATCCGCTGGTATCAGCGATAATTTGAGTCATCTTCCGCCACCGCCAGCAATTCTACAGGCTTCTCTTCTGCCCAGTTCGCCTCTTTCCAATCCGCCCGGTAGAGGAAGGTGTCCAGATTTTCACTGGTCACGCCATCATTGGGGCCGGCCCCAATGCCGATGATACCCCACAGGGGATCGTCAGCCAGGGTAGCTGCTTGTCGCTGCTCGATCGCTGCTGTGATTAGCTCGCGCAGCAGGCCAGACATTGTGGTGGATTGACGTTCGGCTTCTGTGGCCAGCCATTCGTGCTGCCATTCTTCAAGAATCATTTGTACGCGTTTCATAGCTGACCTCCAATCTTGTATACACACACGAATTACACAATGATAATGTACATGATTCCGAGGCAATTGTCAAGCGCTCATTTGCCAGGATTTTTGGATCGAAAAAGCGGGGCATTTGCGCTACCCCGCTTTTTCGAAAATTCCCAACAGTTCCACTTTCACAAAATGTCGAACTGTTACGCGTCGTAGACGCAATCCACCTGACGTTTCGTGTCCGACGATTGAATAATGGCATCGCAGATAACCGAATTGCGGTAGCCATCCAGGAAATCTGCACCGATGGGTGATACCTCCCGGTTGTTGACAATGCAATCCAGCAGGTGGGTGATCTCGTGAACGAATGTATGTTCCCAGCCGATCATATGACCCTGGGGCCACCAGTTTTCCCACCAGGGGTGGAAGGATTCCGAAACCAGCACGTTGCGAAAACCCTGGGTCTCTTTGGGTTCATCACCCACCCAATAGATTTCCAGTTCGTTGAGCCGCTCCAGGTTGAAGACAATACTTGCCTTCTCTGCGTTGATTTCGATACGCTGGCCGTTTTTGCGCCCCGCCGCAAAACGCGAGGCTTCCACCGTGCCCATCGCGCCATTCTCAAAGTCGAGCAGCGCGGTGAAGGCGTCGTCCACATCCACCGTGCCCATGGTGCCATCGCCCCAGGGCCGCTGATCAATAAAAGTGCGGGCCATGCCCGAGACGCTGCGTACCTCGCCCACCAGATAGCGGGCCAGGTCGATGATGTGTGCGCCCAGATCGCCCAGGGCACCGCTGCCTGCCAGCTTCTTTTGCAGCCGCCAGATCATCGGCGTGTTGTAATGGGGCATAATCCACTCTTGCAGATAGACGGCGCGGAAGTGGTAGATTTTGCCCAGCAACCCCGAATCGACCAATTGGCGAATTTGGCGGATGGCCGGAACAAAACGGTAGTTGAAGGCCACCATATGCTTGACACCGGCTCTGTTGACCGCGTCCAGCATGGTTTTGGACTCTTCGGCGGTGCGGGCCAAGGGCTTTTCGCACAGGATGTGCTTGCCCGCTTCGGCCGCGGCGATGCACGGCTCGGCGTGGGCATCGTTGGGGCCACCGTTGTCGAAAAGTTGAATGTCGTCGTTGTTGATCAGGTCGCGCCAGTCGGTGTAGGCGTGCTGATAGCCGTAACGTTTGGCCGCTTCGGTCACGGCTTCCTGGTTGCGTCCAGCAATACCCACCAGTTTGGGCACAGCGACCGGCGGGTACATCATATGGGCAATGTTCAACATGGCGTGGGTGTGAGCCTTGCCCATAAAGGCATACCCCAACATGCCCACGCCCACCTCCGGGGCCTCGCCTTCAGCCTTCGAGCCTGCCATCGAAGTAAAGCCACCAGATTCTGCAGCCATAATATACTCTCTCCTTTTGTTTAATTGGTGGTTGGAAGAAGCTGGATCACAAAGTTCTCCCTGTCAAGAGTGGCAGACACGCCACACCCGACTTTCTCTCACTCGTGTACCCCAGACTAGCGCCGTTCCACATAAGATTGTGGGTCGATCAGGTCGTCGTCTTTGGCAAAGGCCGCATCGAAGGCGATGTCCGATGATGGGAAATCGACCTTGCGGGTGTAGGCGCAGGATTCTGTCGCGCCGTGCTCCCGATCCATGCCTGCATCCTCCCACTCAATGGAGAGGGGGCCAGCATAGCCGATGTCGTTCAGGGCGCGGATGATCGACTCGAAGTCGATCTTGCCCCGACCCACCGAGCGGAAATCCCAGAAACGCCGATGATCACCAAAGGGCGCATGGCCGCCAAAGACACCGGCCTGGGTGGGGCTGTTGGCCCAGCCTACATCCTTCATATGTACATGGAAGATGCGCTCGGCAAAGGTGCGGATAAAGCCCACGTAGTCTACGCCCTGGTAGCCAAAATGGCTGGGATCGTAGTTGAAACCAAAGGCAGGGTGGCCGTTGAGAGCCTTGAGGGCGTTCTGTGCGCTGTAGATGTCGAAAGCGATCTCGGTGGGGTGCACCTCTAGCGCGAACTTGACCCCAACCTCCGAATAGACATCCAGAATGGGGGTCCACATCTCGGCAAAAAGAGCCAGCCCTTTTTCCAGAAAGTTAGGCGGGTTGGGCGGAAAGGAGTAGACCATGTGCCAAATGGGTGATCCTGTGAAGCCGGGCACAACTTTCACGCCAAATTGGGCCGCGGCCCGGGCTGTGTCGGCCATTTCCTGGGCGGCGCGAGCGCGCACCCCATCTTCTTTGCCGTCGCCCCACAGCCGGGGTGGCAAAATGCTTGCGTGGCGTTCGTCGATACGATCGCAGACGGCTTGGCCCACCAAATGGTTGCTGATGGCGTAGCAGGTGAGACCGTGCTTGTGTAGGGTGTCCCAACGGCCCTGGACGTAACTATCGTCGGACAACGCCTTATCCACCTCGAAATGGTCGCCCCAGCAGGCAAGTTCCAGGCCATCATAGCCAAAGGAACTGGCCTTCTCGCAGATGGTTTCAAAGGGCAGGTCTGCCCATTGGCCGGTAAAGAGTGTAACTGGTCGTGGCATGAGTTATCTCCTGTGGTGTGGTAGTAAAGGAATTGAGTGGCGACGAGACGGTGATCGATACTGGGTGTCTACCGCCAGGTGAAATTGCGTATATCGCTCGGTGTGCTGGCAGCCTGAATGCCCCGGCCCTCGCCCTGATCAGGCAAGATGCGCACGACGGTGACCTGCCAGCCATAGTCCATGGCCGCGCTGACAACAGGGACGGCATTGGGGTGTAGGCGATGGCTGGTGGCTTTTGTCCACACGGCGGGTAACAAGCCCACTGAACCTTCTACCGGCCAGATACGCAGAACGTACCATTCGTTGGGGGCCAGCACATCCACGCTGATCCAGCGAAAAATAACCTCTTCGGAGCGGGGTAGGGCGTTTCCGTCCGCTGGCTCTAGAAGTTGGGGCGCACTGTAGTTGGCCGGGGTGTTG
>JAHEML010000949.1 GCA_024643705.1 Caldilineaceae bacterium
CGAGCGGTAATCACAGTTTTCGGAAGGCCAATCTCATGTGTACCCGCACGGACCCGATTCATGTTGGAGAGTTCCAACTCGTCAAAGTCAGCCAATTTGATACAGCCGTATAGACCCTCCAGCGTAAGTGTCAAAGCTACTGAATTGCCAACCGACAGTCCGATGATCCCGACGGTCATGTGACCCAATTTTGTCTGCTCCAGCGCCGTTATCTTGTTGCGATTACGATCAAAACGAAGTTCTCGAAACTCAACAGGGGGCAATAGGTGCACCATATGGCCTGTCCATGGGTAATAGACCCATCTACCGTACTCTTCAAACGACCGCCCATTCATTAGTTCGGTTAAACTGTTACGCAATTTTCGGTCCCGCCCATCTGTGGAGATGGTCTGCGGATTGCGTGCTTCTATCAAATCTCGCACTTGCCGCTCGATTTGATCATGAACTTGCCACACCTTGTCGCCTTTCATCATGCGGTCAAACTCGACTCTGTCCTGCACGATAGCGAGATCGAAGATAAGCGGTTTCCACATGAGCTGGCTTGCATCAATACTCTTGGCATCAATTGACATAATCTAGGCATTGCCTCCTGGTTTTCACATGACTGTTGATCAGACGCGCAAGATGTTGGTTTGGGGACAGAAAATTACATGGCTTGGCATGCGTTCCGTCTGTCAGCGTGTTCGTAAGCGTTGATGGCATATCGTTCCTTTCTGAAAAGCTTGATCAGATGGCACTTTGTGTGAAACAAGGCCAGCGCTGTTTGCTTAGTCGGATTCTGGGCAGGGCGGAAGACCGAAGGTTGCAACTTTGCTTTGTTCAGCAGTAAATCACCGGAATGGAGGCAGTATAGCGTGGGGGACTTTGCAAAATGTTTGCGCGTACGTGCAAACATTTCAGAGGTAGAAATGATAGTTTAGAGAAGTAGGGACTGGCAGAGACAACAGTCAGAAAAAGCAGTGGATCGTGTCAGGCGAGGCAGATATGCGGGCTTATCACTCCCGCTCTACGATTGTGTCCTTCCAATACCAGCCCCAGGTGGGGGAAAAAGGATAGTGCTTGACCCAAGGCTTGAGGAGGAGGGTGGTGCGGTGATAGAAGAGAGGAATCAGCACGGCTTGCTCCACCAACAGCGTATCCATAGCCTGGTAGAGTTGGTGACGCTCGGTCTGGGTAGCAGCGTATCGGGCCTCAAGAGCCAGACGGTCAAAACGTTCGTCCTGCCAGTGCGCCTGTGCAAGGATGCGGGTTTCGAAGAGTAGTATGTAGGGGTCAAAATAGTCGGGCGGGAAGCCCATCTGGTAGATGTCAAAGGACTCGCCTCGGCCATAGATGCGGTCCATCCATTCGGGCCAGGGCACGGCATCAATCTCGATCTCCACGCCCAGCAACTCCCGCCAACGGGACTGCAAATAGACAGCCCGACGGGCAAAATCGTCCACAATCAACAACTTGGTGGAAGGAAAGCCCTTGCCATCGGCAAAGCCTGCCGCAGCCAGCAGTTGGCGGGCATGGGCAGGGTTGAAAGGGTGTACAATCTGACCCGCGTGACCGGGCATCCCTGGAGGAATAAATCCTCCTTGAGAAGGGAAAAGAAAGCCATTCTCCACACGGATGGCAAACTCCTCCTGATCGACGGTCATTGCCAGGGCCTGGCGCACCCGCGCATCGTCAAATGGGGCGTGCTTCTGGTTGAAGAGGAGAATGTCAGTGGTAAAAGTTGCCAGGGAGTTGAATTCATCCGCATGGCGGTAGCGGGCCTGGCGGACTTCTGGCGTCGGCTCCGAGGGCACACCTAATACGTCCACCGCATCCTGTTGGTAAAGCTCAAGTTTCTCCGACCATCTGGTGCGTGGGTAGAGAGTTACTTTCTGGATATTCCCGGTAAAGAGGCTGTGGTGATGATCGTTGCGCACAAAGACAACTGACCGGGGCGGATCCCAGCTTTCCAACCGATAAGGGCCATTGGTGACCAAATTCTCCAGGGCCAACCACTCCTCTCCATCGCGCTCCACAATATGTTGGGGCACAGGATAGGCCGCTGGGTGGCTGAGTAACTGCAGA
>JAHEML010000950.1 GCA_024643705.1 Caldilineaceae bacterium
CGTCGTCACTGGAATCGGCACCCAGGGCCAGGGGCATTTTACCAGTTTTGCCCAGGTGGTGGCCGAGCAATTGGGCGTGGCCGTGGAAAACATCCACATCGTCACCGGCGACACAGACCTTTTCTACTGGGGTGCGGGCACATTCGCCAGCCGGGGCGCTGTGGTCGCGGGCAACGCCATCAATGCCGCCGCGGCCAGAGTGCGGGCCAAAATTCTGAAAATGGCGGGTGACAAGTTGGAAGTTCCGGCAGAGGAGTTGGAACTGGTGGGCGGCTACGTGCAGGAAAAAGGACTCCCCGCCACCGCTATTTCCCTGGGGCAACTGGCCCAAGAGGCCAATCCCCTGCGTGGCGCGGTTAGGCCGGGCACCGAGCCGGGGCTGGAAGCCACAGACTTCTTCGGGCCAGAGCGGGGCGCGACGGCCAGCGGTGTCCATGCAATGATTGTGGAGGTTGATCCCGACACCTTTCAGATCGAGATCAAAAAGTATGTGGTCGTCCACGACTGCGGACGGGTGATCAACCCGCTGATTTTGGAAGGACAGATTCAAGGCGGGGTGGCCCAGGGCATTGGCAACGCCTTCTACGAGCAGCTACATTTCAGCGAGAATGGCGCGCTGCTCAACGCGTCGCTCATGGACTTTCTGCTGCCCACCGCGCTGGACGTGCCCAACATCATCGGCGACCACATTGAGACGCCATCGCCCCTGAACCCCATGGGCGTCAAAGGCGCGGGCGAGGCTGGCGCAATCCCCGTGGGTGCGCTCTTTGCCCAAGCGCTGGACAACGCGTTTGCGGATGTGGGGCTGGAGATTCGGGAGATTCCCCTCAGCCCGAACCGGTTGTATGAGTTGGTGCAGGAGATTCAGCGACGCGAATGAATATGCAAACCCGCTACATCGATTGGCTCACCGCCGCCGCTGGGGCCGATCCCCGCATCCGTGCCGCGTGGCTGGCGGGCAGCTACGGCAAGGGCATTGCCGACCGCTGGAGCGATGTGGACGCGCATCTGCTTATCGACCCGGCCCACAGCGACGCGTTTCAGGCGGGCGTACAGGGCTGGCTGGAAGAGATACGCCCTCTCGTCCTCTACCGGCTGATGTTTGGCGGGCAGATGGTCAACGCCATGACCGACCAAGGGATGCGGCTGGATGTCTGGCTGCATACCGGCGAAACCACTGAAGTGGTAGAGGGGCAAACGCATCTGCTGTACGCCGAAGAGGGCGTTCTGACCTGGACACCCCATCCGGGCACAGAACTCACACAGGCCGCGGCCGCGGCTGAATTGGATCGGGCCATCCCCGAATTTTGGCGCTGCATCGCCATGTTGCCTGTGCCCATTGGCCGGGATGAAAAGCTCATCGCCGCGGCGGGCAACTTTCTGATTGTTCTGCTGCTGACCGATGTGCTGAGCGTGGCAAGCGGCATCCGCAAAGACCGGGGCGTCAAGGCGCTCAACAGCTTTCTGCCGGCCCAATACCGCCGCCTGGTAGAAGATGTGACATTTCTACCCGAATTGACCTTTGAAGAACTGGCCCGTTTCCAACTGCGTCTGGCCCGAATCATGCAGGAGCACGGCCCCGACATTTGCGAGCAGTGGCATGTGGACTATCCCCAGGCTCTGGAAGACGCGACCCTGGGCTATGTCGCAGGCGAATTGCGGTCATTCGGTTTGGAAACCACGCTCGAAGAACTTCACCGCTTGCCGTAAAATAGAACGCGGATGACGCAGATTGGGCGGATGTAAGCAGATCGTATTCGATCCGCGTGAATCTGGCGTTTCCGTTTTATCCGCGTTCCATCTTTTCCCATCCAGAAAGGAACCACCCCCATGCCTCGCAACGTGCGCGCTGCCCTCGTCCAGGCCACCTGGACAGGCGATATGGAATCGATGATCGTCAAGCACGAAAACTATGCCCGACAAGCCGCGGCCGAGGGCAGTCAGGTCATCTGCTTTCAGGAACTTTTCTACGGCCCTTATTTTTGCCAGGTGCAGGATCGCAAGTTCTACACCTACACCGAAGCCATCCCCAACGGGCCGACGACCGAGCGCATGCAAAAG
>JAHEML010000951.1 GCA_024643705.1 Caldilineaceae bacterium
CGGCTGCGCTTTGGGCGGGTGGCCTCGAAAACAGCGTCGGTGTAGCCTCTATTTTCAACAGCACTTTCTCCGGCAATCATGCCGATGGGAACAATGAGGATGACGACGGCGGCGGCGCTATCAATCAATATGGCGAAAGCGCGACCATGACGATTTCATTCAGCACGATTACTGACAACCGCGCCCCCAATGTAACAGGACGGGATGGAATCTGGCTGCAAGGCGGAAAGCTCGATATTCGTCACAGCATTGTTGCCGCCAACAACTCCAGCAACTGCACCATCGACCAAGGCGCCCTGTTTTCGGCCACCGGCGAGAATATCGACGATCAGTCCAGTTGCACCGGGTTCAGCAAACCAAACACAAAACCGCAGCTAACGCCCTTAGCAGACAACGGCGGCCCCACCCCTACCTACGCCCTGCAATCCGGCAGCCCTGCTATCAACGCCATCGCCGACAACACCTGCGACGGCACAAAGACCGACCAGCGGGGTATCGCACGTCCCCAAGGAGCCGGTTGTGACATTGGTGCCTTTGAGTTCGAAGGGACGACAGAGATGCCCCCCACAACGCTCTATTTGCCCACTATCCTGAAGACGGCAAAACCGGTCGTTCTCGTGCCTATGCAATCTACGTGGCGTTATCTGGACACTGGCTCCGACCAAGGGAACGCGTGGCGGATGCCGGTCTTCGACGACAGCGGTTGGCGTTCGGGTCAGGCCGAGCTTGGCTACGGCGACACTCAGGTGACCGAAGTGCAGTCTGGTCCTGCCGACAACAAATACATCACCACCTACTTTCGGCGGGAATTCATCGTCGCTGATCCGGCCAGTTTCCAGGCCCTACGCCTGCAACTTCTGCGCGATGACGGAGCCGTCGTCTATTTGAATGGCGTGGAGGTGATGCGCACCAACATGCCTGAAGGTACGATTCTGTTTGACACCAGGGCAGTGAGCGCCATTGGTGGCGACGCAGAGAGTACCATCCACTATCAAACCATCCCCGCCAACCGATTGGTCTTAGGCTCCAACAGCCTGGCTGTGGAAATCCACCAAATCAGCCCCACCAGTTCGGACATCAGTTTCGATCTGGGTTTGATTGGACAACCAGTTTCTGCTCCGACCGAGCTAATCGCCAATGGATCGACCTGGACCTACCTGGACAATGGCTCGGATCAAGGGACTGCGTGGAGCACAACTGGATTTGACGATAGCGGGTGGCGTTCAGGTCAGGCAGAGTTGGGCTACGGCGATACCCAGGTGACCGAAGTAGAGTCTGGCCCGGCCACCGATAGATACATCACCACCTACTTTCGCCGAGAATTTATCGTCAGCGATGCGGCCAGTTTTCGGGGATTGGACTTACAACTCCAGCGCGATGATGGAGCAGTTGTCTACCTGAATGGCGTGGAGTTGATGCGCAGCAACATGCCTGAAGGTACGATTCGATTTGACACCAGGGCAGTCGCAGCGGTTGGCGGGGCCGACGAGTCAAGGTTCTACCATACGGCGCTCTTCACCAATCAACTGGTCACCGGTGTAAACGTCCTGGCCGTGGAGATTCATCAGGCCAATCCCACCAGCTCGGATATCAGTTTCGATCTCAATCTGCGAGCCATTCCCAAGAACGGGGCTGCGCGCTTTGCTGCTATTGGTGATTTTGGAGACGACACCACGGCAGAGGGGGCTGTGGCCGATCGGGTCAAAAATTGGAATCCAGATTTTGTGATCACACTGGGAGACAACAATTATGACAGAGGCGAGGCGAGCACCATCGACGGCAACATAGGCAAATACTACAGCGATTTCATATTCCCCTACACTGGGGCCTATGGCTCGACTGCCGCAGAAAATCGTTTCTTCCCGTCGCTTGGCAACCACGACTGGGAGACCAACAGTGGAAGCCCGCCCGTACCCCAGCCCTATCTCGACTACTTCACCCTCCCCGGTGGGCAAGGCAACGAACGCTACTACGAGTTTGTTCGAGGTCCGGTGCATTTCTTTGTCATCGACAGCGATCCCCGTGAACCCGACGGTACATCGGCGACATCGACCCAAGCC
>JAHEML010000952.1 GCA_024643705.1 Caldilineaceae bacterium
CATGACCATCGAAAACCGGGCCGCGGTTGTGGGGCAATATCCAACGGCTGGGCTGGGGGGCAGCGTGAAACAGATTCGCCTGCCAGAGAACGAACAGTTCCAATACACTGGTGGCCGGGCCGTGGATGTCAACGGCGAGATTCACATCGAGGGCAAGGGAGTACCGCCCACAGTGGCCGTGCCTGTTAATGAGGAGACTTTGCTGACCGAGGACGATGTCATTCTCGACACAGCCGTGGATTGGCTGGATGAGCAGCTTGCTGTGGAGCTTGTAGACGGGGGCGATATTGCCGTGGGCGATGCAGTCGAAGGTGAGCTTTCCCCCGGCGTGCGGGTGCGCTATGTCCTCACTGTCAAAGAAGGAGATGTGCTGAACATCCTGGCTGCCAGCGACGAAGTGGACACATTCCTCGCCATCTACGATCTGGGCAACAACCAATTGCTTGCCAACGACGATCTGGAAGACCCCAATCCTGATGCCGAGGCAACCCTGAATGCAGGCTGGATCGAGCTTGCCATTCCGGCTGATCTCACCCTGGTGCTCGAAGTATCCAGCGCGGGGGACGAGGAGACGGGTGCGTACACCCTGTCGGTTGAGGATGCAAGCGGGGAGTAGTGATAAAGATGAAAAAAATGAGGGGATTGAGAGATTAGAGATTGGGTAGTAGCATCGATTCGGCGTCACTACCCAATCTCCCAGTCCCCCACCTCTTCTTATTTCATCGGTACAACCAAATCGTAGGGATAGCGGGTGAGCCAAACAAGCTCACCCGCTTCGTTGAAGGCCACTGCATCTTCGATGCGCACTCCGAAGCCCCGGCTGGGATAGTAAAGTCCTGGTTCAATCGTCACCACATGGCCCGGTTGAACCAGGGTGTTATTGCCCACTGCGTGGCTGAAGCGGGGTTCCTCGTGGATTTCCAGGCCGATGCCGTGGCCTAAGCTATGCACGTAGCCTTCCTCGGTTCCCGGATGGCTGCGGGCCGTGCGGTGCCCTTTGGATTCGTAGTAGTCGCAGGTCATCAACTGGTAGTCTCGGGTGGGTCGCCCAACAGCCATCTCGGCCATCACCTTGTCGAAAATCTCCTTGGTCTGCTCCCACGCTTCCACCACATCATCGGTAGCGTAGCCCAGACTCCATGTCCGGGTCATATCGTGGTAGTAGCCGCTCTCCACCGTCGGGTAGAAATCGAAGACGATCGATTGACCCAAACGCAGAGGCATGGTCAGATCGCCGTGATTGTGGGGCACGCCCGCGTCCCGGCCCTGGGCGAAGATATGGCCGTGATCCTCGGCCATGCCATAGGTGTAGAGCCGGTTGCGGGTGAATGCCTTGACATCGCCAATCGTCAGGGGCTCGCCGTCGGCCCGGATGAGCACCTCGTTGCGGGTGCGGTGGCCCTGAATAAATTCCTGCACCTCCCCCACCACCTGGCAGGCCAGCACCCCAGCCCGCTGCAACTCGGCCAACTCCCCGTCGTCCTTTGTCTCCATGGCCTGACTAAAGACCGTATCTGCGTATTCACCCACAAGCTCGATGGATTCAGTCATCTCCTGCACACGCCCCACCAGGGCCAGGGCCGAGCCTGCATCTTCCAGCCCATACAGCCCAATGCGCCCGCTCAGACCGACCATCTCCATGGCACGGGCCAAATAGGCCGCGTTGGCCGAAAGCCGATCCCCCTCGAATTCCCGCAGCAGTTCGTAGCTGTTGAAGTGCTGGTCACGGCCAATCAGAGCCAGACCGGTGGCCTCGGCGTTGTCCCGTTCCATCAACCCGTGGACAAGGGTCGTGTCGCCGCCCCGCTTCTTCAACACCAGCGCGCCCTCAAAAAAGCCGCCGCTGGTCAAATAGCGCATGGCCGAACCGTGGCCGTTGCCCATCACCAAAAAGCCGTCCAGATTGCGCTCGGCCAAAAGCCGGTCGATATCGTGTTTCATTGGTTATCCTTTGTTGCGAGGTAGTGGCAAAAGAAGGCGAATGCCACGGATGAAGATGTTGTACACTGGCCGCAGAGCGGCCCACAGCCATTCCCACGCAGAGCGTGGGAACAA
>JAHEML010000164.1 GCA_024643705.1 Caldilineaceae bacterium
GCGCGAAATGGCAAACGAATTGCAGGAATACCTGCTCGGAGACGATGTCTACCGTACACTGGTCGTTTCCACATCCCAAGGCCAGGAGCGCATCCAGAGCAGTTGCGGCGATCTATTGGCACGCTTGCACAAACTGAACGGCCAGAGCAAGCTTCTTTCTTCTGCCCAACAGGACGAACTCGTCTCGATACGTCGCCGCATCGATGCCACCACACGGTCGGCCCAGAATCGCTTTGACCGGCTGCTCGAACGGGAAGCCCGCGCCCGGCTCAATAGCCTGACCTGGTATCTGGACGATTGTGAAGAGGACCCCCGCCATTGTCGGGTTCAATACCCCTTCGAAATCCGCAACCGACAGCGTATCGCAGAGATTGTCAAAACCCTGGGCGACGCTGTGCCAGCCGACATTCAAGCCGAAACGGCCGCTATCGATCGACGCCTGCAGGATATGACAGCCAGTGCCGATTTCGTGTGGGACAAGCGGGTGAAGGATGTCTACCCACGGGCAGAGTACTGGTATCTCTACGTCCTGCCGAATGGGTAATCCCCAGCCCATTTGACGCAATGGATAGCAAAACGTGATGCGTGAAACGTGAGTAGGTTCAAAATCTCTCACGTTTCACGCATCACGTTTCCGTCCAGAAACCTCTGATCCCTCCCCCGATCTCTGCCCCCTCCCCCTCCTGGCTCACCCTTTCTTCGCCAAAAAAAGTGTGATCTCGCTTCTGTTGTGGAACAGTTGCCGTGCGCCGAGAATTTCGTAGCGCTGGCGCAGAATAGACGTAGCATGGGTGATGATCTTCTGCCGATCGCTCCCAGGCAGCTTGAAGGTCATCAACACCAGCCCGTGCCGGTACAATTGGCCCGCAAACGCCACCATCAGCCGGGCCGAATCTCGCGCATCCATGCGCATGTCATTGACAATCAGGTCAAATTCGTCCGGTTCGTCGGCCAGATATTCTTCCGCCGTCATCCGCTTGTGTCGAATAGCCTTGTCATCGGCCAGGCGCGGGTCCAGCTCTGCCGGGTCCACCGCTGTGACAAATTGCTCCCGCTGGCGCAACACCCGTGTCCAGCCACCTGGGGCTGCGCCCAAGTCCAGGGCCACACCCCTGGGCGGGAGATCGATGCGGAAAACCTCTAATGCCTCCAACAATTTGAACTCAGCCCGGCTGATCTGCCCTTCTTCTCTGGCAAAGCGGCGCACACCCCCAGCCCAATCGGAGAGGTTGAGGTCGGTGGGCGAGAGTCCAACGAAGGCGAAGCGGGTGTTGCGCTCTGCGCCGTCCGTCGTCTGCCGCCTGTCGTCAGGACCAAAGGCAAAACGCGAGGCATCCTCCGCAGAGAGACGGGCGCAAACGACGGAAAGCACCTGCTCCGGGTTGCGCACATCCACCGCAGCGCCGGTGGCCTGTGTGAGCACACCAGAGAGGGCGATATTCACATCAAAAGGCTTGTAGGGCAGGTCACTGTCCAGAATGCGGCTCTGCACCGAGTAAGGCAGGTCGGGATCGAGCGCCGGGGCGAATTCGGTTTCGACCTGCGCGGCCAACCCAGCCACATCGTCCGCTGTCCCGGTCAGGCCAATTGCTGCATCCACAGGGTAAAGATGGCGCACAAAAATTGGTGGTTGCTCCAGCCACTTTTCTGCAACCCCCCAAAATCCGTCGTCGCACTCGGCCAACCAGATACCGGGGGACAGCTCGGCCACAGGCGCGCCATAAACACTGTCCCGCCGGAACTCGTCCAGGGCCAGGTCGTTGAAGTCGGGGTCGCAGGTGAGAATGAGTTGGGGCATAGGAGGTTAGGGGTTTGTGAGAAAGGGAGATTATGAGATTACGAGATTGGGTAATTCGTGTCTCTGCCTTAGCGAGGCACAATCGGTCGTAGTGATGAACGACAAAGTTCACAGATTTTGTCGTTATCCGCGGCAATCCGTTCGATCCGCGTCATCCGCGTTCTATTCTCGGGCTAAAAATTAGGGCCTGATGTGACCACGAATCGTTGCGGCCATTTCTCTGGCGCGCTCTGGCGCATCGCCCACGTAGTCCGACGCGTCCAGCAAGCGCAGGCCAGCCTCCCGGTCTACTAGTTGACTGACGCGAGGGTCGGCCAGCAAATTATCGGCCAGGGGATTGGGGTCACCCGCCTGCAATGCCTGCCACGCCACCAGGCTGTGCTCCCGGAGCACCTCATGGAGTTCCTGGCGATCACCACCCGCTTTCACCGCTTCCATCAACAGCCGTTCGGTGGCGGCAAAGACGCCATATTCCCGCAGGTTGCGCGCTGTCGGCCCCGGCCAAATGGACAAACCCTCGGCCAGTTTGCACGCCCGACCCAGTACTTCGTCGGTCAGCAAGAAGGCTTCGGGCAGAAAAAGCCGCCGGTTGGCCGAGTCGTCCAGGGTGCGTTCCAGCAGGCTCAGGGCGGCATTGTCCCAGGCCGTGCGGGGGAAGGCGGCCACCAGCCGGGTCAAGCTGTCGATATTCTCCGCGGCGATAGGGTTGCGCTTGAAGGGCATGGCGCTGGAACCAACCTGCTTGGCCCCGAAGGGTTCGCTCCACTCGCCAAAAGGGGGCGACTGGAGAATGCGCAGATCGAAGGCGAACTTGTGCAGGCTGGCGCACAGACCGGCCAGGGCATTGACCACGAGCCAATCCTGTTTGCGGGGGTAGGTCTGGGTGGCGGCCAAAAATGGACGGATACCCAACTTCTCCATCACAACGTCTTCCAGACGGCGGGCTGTCCAGCCGCTTTCGGCCAGCAATTGGGTGTAGCTGGCGCTGGTTCCCACCGCCCCCTTCAGCCCCTTGCCCCGAATTCCCTCTCGCACGCGGCCCAGTTCCACCCAATCCCCCAGCAAATCCTGGGCATATTGGGCCAGCCGGTAGCCAACGGTTGTCGGCTCGGCAGGTTGGATATGGGTGAAAGCCATGGCCGCGGTGTCGGCTTCGGCGTCGATGCGCTGGGCCAGCACACTCAACATCTTTGCCAACCCCGCCAAAACCAAATCCAGCCCGGCTTGCAGACGCAGGGCATCCACATTGTCCAGCACATCCATAGACGTTGCACCCAGATGGATGATCGGGCCACCCACCGGGCACTGTTCGGCGTAGGTGCGAATCTCGGCCATCAGGTCGTGACGAATCTCCCGCTCGATAGCTTCGGCACGTTCAATGTCGATGTCGTCCTGGTGGGCGCGCAGCTCGGCGGCCTGCTCGGCAGTGACGAGACCAGCCTGGCATTGGGCCTCCGCCAGGGCCACCCAGACACGGCGCAGCAGTCGGCGCTTATTGGCTTCGCTCCAGACACCCCGCATTTCTTCGCTGCCGTAGCGCCAGGTAAGGGGGGAAAGATAGGTTTCGTGGCTGAATTGTGTCATTGGTCTCCACGACTCTCTGGTGGGTTTGATACTGCAACCGGCGCAATCCACCTGATTGTACCACAGGCCCGGCCCAGACGACCCTCAGAATCACCCAGCAGATAGACGCATCATGGGCAGAACGGCGCCAAACCAGCCATCACGACACCGATCCCTGCCAGAGCGAGCGCATCTCATCGTTGCTTTCTAACAACTCGGCCAATGTGCCCTGCCCGTCCACTTGTCCCTCTTTGAGGACGATGATGCGGTCGGCTCGCTGCAGCGCGGCCTGACGGTGGGAAACCACCAGGCAGGTGCGCTGCTCCTCGGCAAAGAGCCGCTCCCAGAGCAATTTCTCCGTCTCTACATCCAGGGCACTGGAAAGATCGTCGAAGACAAGCAGATCGCTTTCTCGCACAAACATGCGAGCCGCGGCCACCCGCTGCACCTGGCCGCCAGACAGCTTGACCCCTCGTGGCCCGACCAGGGTTTCCACGCCATTTTCCAGGGTTGCCACATCCTCTTCCAGCACAGCAGCGCGCATGACCCTGTGTAGATCGCCCTCGCTCACGGGCAGCCCCATCAGCACATTCTCGCGCAACGTCTCGGAGTAGAGTCGGGGAACCTGGGGAGTGTAAGCAGCACGGGGTGGGGTGAAAAAGCGGGCACCATCGGCAACAAGTTCACCATTCCAGCGTACCTGCCCAGCTTGCGGAGGGAGCAGACCAAGCAGAGCGCGCAGCAGGGTCGTCTTACCCGATCCCACCCGCCCGGTGATCACCACGAAGTCACCGGGGTGCATGTGCAAGTCTACCCCTTCCACGCCTCGGCCCGACGAAGGATGCTGGTAGGTCAGCCCGGTTACGTCCAACCCGTGGAAAGGCTGATCGCCACTATTGACCGGCACGGCCAGCGGGAGAAGCTCGTCCCCCAAATAGACAGGCCGGGGGGCCAACAGGGATTCCGTCATGGGTGCTTCGGTGAGCTGCTCCAGCCGCTGGATACGTACAGACTGCCCCTGGTAGTCACCGATAAAGGAACCTATCATACGCACAAAGCTGATGATATACCAAATGTAGGTCATAAAGAGGGCAAAGTCGCCCACACTGAAGCTGCCGTTGCGAATGGCTCCGCCCGCCAGCAGAAGCAGCAGACCGACACCGATCAGGGCTGTCTGTTCGCTGGTTGTGCCGGTGATATTCCAGAGCAGAACCACCTTGACATGCGCCCGTCGCCGCTCTTCGTTGATGGCCCGAAAGTGTTTGATGGCATTTTCTTCGGCCCCGGCAATTTTCAACGCCTGGGCAGCACCAAATGCCTCGCCCAGAAAGCCGACAACTTTGTCCCGCGCCCGCTCGCTCGCTTCCATCGACCGCAGAAAACGGGGCCACACGAATGTGTTCAGCCAGAGACCCAACAGGCCTGGCGCGACAGCCACCCCAGTCAACAGGGGGTCGATGCGGAGCATGATCACCAGGGCGATCACGGCGAAGATCAGGCGGCCAAGCATATCCGGCAGCCAGGTGGGAAAATCTTTGGGGTCGTCGATGTCGTCGTCAAAGCGGCTCACCGCTTCGCCCGTGGAGAGAGGCAAGGCTTGTGCACCGGGCCGTTTCAAAATCCACTCCATCAGGTTGAGCTGCATGAGCGCGCGCAGGGGTTCTTGGAAGAAGAAATCGCCCACCCGTGCGGCGAAGAAACTGACGACGATAGCCAGCCCGATGCCGGCGAGCAAGGCCAGCAGAGTCCACAGGCTTTGGGCGGCAGGAACGTCGCCGCTCAGTTGATCAAAAATACGTTTCTGGATCAAACCCTGGGCCACAGGCAGGACAAAATAGACGATCTGGCCGACGGCATACAAGCTGAACGGCCAGGGGCGAAGACGGATCATCTCCCACACCATGCGGGGTGTGGAGGTGATTGGGGGGTTCAACGATTGTGTCATTGGATTCTCCGAGTAAGTATTCAGGCCAGCACCGGTTGAGTTGAGCAGCTTAAGAAAGCGGGAGTTGATTCCCACTGTACAGATTTATCCGCGGCAATCAGCTCGATCTGCGTCATCCGCGTTCTATTTTCAAGTCAATGTCTCTTGCAGACCGCTGCGCAACAGGTGGGCGAAACGCGATGTAGGATCGTTGATCAAATCCAGGCGCGACCCATGTTCCAACAGACGCCCCTCCCCCAAAATCAGAATCTCGTCGGCCCGCTCCACGGTTTCCAGCCGGTGGGCGATGACGATGGCGGTGCGGTCGGCCAGCAGACGGTCGATGGCGCGCTCGAGCAACTGTTCGGTCACAGGGTCTAAGCGGGAGGAGGCTTCATCCAATATCACCAGACCGGGGTCTTTGAGAAAGATGCGCACAAAGGCCAGCAGTTGCGCCTCCCCCGCCGACAGGCCACCGCTGCCAGCCTGGAGGAAGGTATCCAGCCCTTCCGGCTGGTTTGCGAACCACTCCGTCAGCCCCAGTTCCGCCAAGGCAGCCAGAATCTTAGCGTCGTCGATGGAGTGGTCAAACAGGGTGATGTTGTCGCGCAATGTTCCTTGAAACAACTGGACTTCCTGGGTGACCATGCCCACCCGTCGCCGCAGATCTGCCAGGGGCAGGAACGGCAAAGCCACGCCCCCCAAGCAGATTGCGCCGTCGGTTGGATCATAGAGGCGACAGAGCAGGCGGGTGAGGGTCGTCTTGCCGCTACCGGTGCGCCCCAGCAGCCCCAATATGCGGTTGGGTTCCAGGGTAAAGGAAATATCATCCAAAACCGAAGGTGGGTTGGGTCCGGGGTCTGCGTCACCTTGACTCTCAGCGGCCTGGGACGCGTAGCGAAACGAGACGCCCTGGAATTCCACGGGGAGCGCCGTATTGGGCGGCAGCGCCCAGGAGCCACTACGTTCGCCGCCAGCATCGTCAGCAGCATCGTCAGCAGCATCGTCAGCACCCTCGTCCATACTGTTAACGATTGCCGGTTGCAGCGCCAACAGATCGGTGACCCGCTGGGCACTGCCCTGGGCGGCTTGTAGTTTGCCCACAAGCTGGCGGAAATTGTTGAGCGGCTCTTGCAGCAACGAAATATAGTAGGTAACGAGATAAACCGTGCCGATTGTGATCTGCCCGTGCTGGTAGAGGGCGATACCGATGCCCAGCCCGAACACGGTTGCCAGAATGAGCAGAAGTTGGGTGACAGAGAACGTTGTCACATCGATCATCCGGGCAGGAAATGCGGCACGATAGCGTACGCCCTGGGCCTGGGCAAGGCGACGCAGCACGTAGCCTTCGCCGCCGTTGGCCCGCACATCCTCTCGCCCGCTCAGCCGTTCTTCCAGTAGGCTACTCAGGTGGGCTTCGCTTTTGCGTACGGCTGCCCATAGGCGAACGGCCCGGCTCTGAATCGTCTGCAAAAAGGCCACCACCACGCCCGCATAGAGCAGGGCCGCCAGCCCCATGCGCCCATCTTCCCAGAAGAGCAAAGAAATAACACCGACAACGAGCAGGCCATTAGCAATCAGTTGCAGCACCAATTGAGAAAAGAACTCGGCCAGACCGCCCACATCGCCGTCTACCCGCTCGATCAGTTCGCCGGGGGTGTGGGCATTATGAAACCCCATGTCCAGCCGCAGGGTATGCAGAGCGAGATCGGCGCGCAAGGCGTTGGTCGACGACCAGCTCAGGTCCACGCCAAGCCAAGTGGAAGCGAGGGTCACGCCAGCTTGACCGAGGCCGAAAACGATGAAGAGGGACGCAGCCAGGAACAACTGGCGTTGGCCCGCGCCAGCCTGGGCTTGATCAAGCACGTAGCGGATGATTTGGGGGTTGATGAGTTGCAGGGTAACACCGCCGAGCACAAGCAGGGCCAACGCAAGCAGGCGCGCCCTGTGGGGTTTGAGATAGTTGGAAAAGAGCTTGAGGTGAGAACGCATGGAGTCTCCACAAAGGTTGGATGAAAGCCGGACGCGGCAAAGCCACGAGCATTCTACCCGTGGCTTTGTCGTGGCATTGACGCATACTTTTTAGAAAGTATGTGTGTCTTGCCACGAAAAAACACGAG
>JAHEML010000165.1 GCA_024643705.1 Caldilineaceae bacterium
AGGGTGGCCTCCACCGAATCCACATTCTGGCGGGCAAAGCCATACATCACATCGATGTTGAAGTTGTTGTAGCCCGCGGCCCGGATATTTTCCACCGCCTGCCGGTTCCATTCCAGGCTCGTCACCGTGCGCCCCACGGCTTCCAGCAGGCAAGGGCTGACAGTCTGTACACCCATAGAAATACGCCGGATGCCCATTTGATAGTAGGCGGCCAATTTGGCTGGGTCGATAGCAGCGATCTTCGGTGTGGTTTCGATGCTGACAACCACATCGGCAGGCAAATGAAAGTGGCGGTCCGCAGCTTCCATCACCCGGCCGATCTGGCTGGCGTCGGGTAGGGATGGGGTGCCGCCGCCGATGTCGAAGCCGGTGAGGGTTTTGCCACGGCTGTCGATAGCCCGATCCCACAGGGCGAACTCTCGTTCCAGCAGGTCGAAATAGTCATCTTTTTCGGCTGCATTCTGCTTGGGGTCGATCACCGCATATTCGCAAAAGCCACAGCGCACCTCGCAAAAGGGGATGTGGACGTACAACCCCATCTGATCGATGCCTTCCCAGGGCTGGGGTGCAAAGGATTGGGCACGCTTGCGGGTGATGCGATAGGGGCGCATGGTAGTCACATGGCCGATGGGATAGGCTGTGTTGGCGATGGCGTGTTGTTCCATGCCCGCCGCGAACACTTCTGCGGGATCATGACGTTTGCTGTCGGCGGGGGATGTGAGATTCCAATTCATTGGTTGCTCCTTTTGTTTGTGTTTAATGAACACTAAGTTGACTACTAAAAAGGGGACTGCCACAAGAAACAGTCCTGGATAGGATATTAGTGTACAAACAACACTTTGTCAAGAGGCAAAATTGGAAGTCGAACTTTTTGTAAAAGCTCGACTTCTAACCGGCGTCCGCGTTTTTCTCCACGGCTGGTCTGGCGAGCAGCAGCACCGAACCCAACGCAACCGCCAATGCAATCAGTTGCGAGACACGAATGTCCCCAATCGTCGCTGCATCGGCCAGAAAACCGTCGGCCAGCAGACGAATGAGCGCGTAGCCCAACAGCGACCAACTGACCACCCGGCCCGGCTGTTTGAAATCCCCCCGCCAGAAAATCAGCCCAGCCAACCCCAACATGGCAGCCATGCGGTAGAGGGCGACCGGGTGTCGGGTCACGCCGAAGACGGAGAGCGCCCAGGGCAGATCGCTGGGTGTGCCGATGGTGGTGCTGGTCAGGAATGCGCCGACTTCCAGCACGCCCCCGGCCACTAGCAGGGCCACTGCCAAGGCCGCGCCCACCCGCGCTGGCTCCAGTCGTTTCCAGATCAAGTAAGCGTACCCTGCAACAACTGCGGCCACAGCACCGGGCCAAAAGGCAAACGCGCCCGGACGAGGGCTGAAGATCAGCGTCCATTCCATGCTGTAGATAGCCCAAAACTGGACGACGTGCCAGAGTCTGGCTACAATGAAGCCCGCACCCAAGGCAAGCAGACCAAAATTCCAAAGATGGTCTGGGTCCAGGTCGGCTTCTCGGCCTGTACGTGCCAGAGCGCCCAGGCCCAGCCAAATGGCGAGCAGCGCGGTAAATGGGGCGGTGGGTAACGACAGCGGGCCAATGGGAATGACGGGGAACATGGGGTTCTCCTGGTTGGCTATTTGGACGATAGAATTAGGACGACAGACAACGCAACATTCTCGACGACGCAATTGTGGTCGGTGGTCGGACGTCAGTGATCGGACGTCAGTGGTCAGTCCTCTCCACATCATAGACGAAAGGTGTATTCCATGCGAGTTCTGGTCACCGGTGGGGCTGGTTTTCTGGGCAGTCATCTGTGCGACAGGTTGTTGGCGGAGGGCCACACAGTTGTGGCAATGGACAACCTGGTCACGGGCAATACAGATAATATCGCCCACCTTTTGGGCAACCCCCGCTTCAGCTTTGTCAAGCACGACGTCACAAATTACATCTACCTGTCTGGGGAATTGGACGCGATTCTTCACTTTGCCAGCCCAGCCAGCCCAGTGGATTATTTGGAGCTTCCCATCCAGACACTGAAAGTGGGCAGCCTGGGAACCCATAACGCGCTGGGGTTGGCACTGGCAAAGAATGCCCGCCTGCTTCTCGCCAGCACCAGCGAAGTCTACGGCGATCCGCTGGTGCACCCCCAGACAGAAGAGTATTGGGGCAATGTGAACCCCATCGGGCCACGGGGCGTCTACGACGAGGCCAAGCGTTTTGGCGAGGCGATCACAATGGCCTATCAGCGTTATCATGGCGTAGAGACGCGCATCGTGCGCATCTTCAATACCTATGGCCCACGCATGCGCTTGAACGACGGACGGGTGGTTCCCAATTTTATCAAACAGGCACTCAATGGCGAACCATTGACTGTGTATGGCGAAGGCAACCAGACCCGCTCCTTCTGCTATGTGAGCGATCTGGTGGATGGCATCTACCGGCTTTTGCTCAGCGACGAGCCACTGCCCACGAATATCGGCAACCCGTCCGAGATGACGATCCTGCAATTTGCCCAACGCATCAACGCCATCACCGGCAACCCTGGTGGTATCGTACACAATCCTCTGCCCAAAGACGATCCCCAGCAGCGCCAGCCCGACATTACAAAGGCACGTCGGGTACTGGGCTGGGAACCGAAAGTCGCGCTGGACGCTGGGCTGGAAGAGACAATCGCCTATTTTTCCGCACGACAGGGCAAAGCGTAAGTGGTTGCGGTCATTATGAGGTATAATTGAGTTTTACAGAATCGTGTCTGACCCATGTACTATTTCGGCGGTGAACTTTGAATCTGGACCACATACGTAATTTTTCGATTATTGCCCACATCGACCACGGCAAAAGCACCCTGGCGGATCGCCTGTTGCAGTCCACCGGCACAGTGACAGCCCGGGAGATGAAGGAGCAGCTTCTCGACTCGATGGATTTGGAGCGTGAGAAGGGTGTCACCATCAAGGCTAGTGCCGTGCGCATGATCTACATCGACCAGGGGCAGGAGTATGAGATCAACCTCATCGACACCCCCGGCCATGTGGATTTTACCTACGAAGTGCGCCGCGCCCTGCAAGCCTGCGAAGGCGCAGTGTTGGTGGTGGACGCATCCCAGGGCATTCAGGCCCAAACAATGGCCCACCTCTTCGCCGCCATGGAGCTTGACCTGACCATCATCCCGGTGATCAACAAGATCGACTTGCCTGCGGCCATGCCCGACGATGTGGCTGAGGAGATCGAAAGTCTGTTGGGCGTCGCCGCCGAGGACATTCCCCGGATCAGCGCCAAGAGCGGGATCAATGTGGAAGAGGTGCTGGCCCAGGTTGTGAGGCAAGTCCCACCACCTGTGGGTAATGTGAACGCGCCTGTGCAGGCATTGGTGTTTGACTGCCAATACGATGCCTACAAAGGGGTGATCGCCTACGTTCGGGTGGTCAATGGAACAATTTCTGGCACGCCCAGCCTGCTGGCAATGACGACAGGGACAGTTTTGGAACCGCTGGAAGTGGGTGTGCTGACGCCGGCCCTCTTCAAAACCAGCGGGTTGCACGCGGGAGAGGTAGGCTACATTGCTACCGGCCTCAAAGACATCCAAGATCTGGCCGTTGGTGACACAATCACCTTGGCTGCCACCCCAGCCACCGAGCGGCTGCCTGGCTACGAACCGATGAAACCTATGGTCTTTGCTGGCCTGTATCCGTCCAGCCCAGAGGACTACCCCGATCTGCGGGATGCGCTGGAAAAGTTGCGCCTCAACGACGCCGCGCTCACCTACGAAGCTGAAACCAGCCAGGCCTTGGGCTTTGGCTTTCGCCTGGGCTTTCTGGGCCTTTTCCATATGGAAATTGTGCAGGAACGCTTGGAGCGGGAGTATGATCTGGACATCATCTTTACCGCGCCGTCGGTGGCCTATCGCGTGCGCAAAACGGATGGCACAGAATTCGTCATCGACAGCCCTGCCGATTTGCCCGATCCAACGCTGATCGAACATGTGGAGGAACCCTGGTGTGAGCTTCATCTTTTCACACCGGCAGACTATATCGGCCCGATCATGGATTTGGTGACCAAACGTCGTGGCGAGGTGAAAAACCAGACATGGCTGGACAGCAAACGGTTGGAGATGACCTTCAACATCCCTCTGGCCGAGATTATTGTCGACTTTTACAACGAACTCAAGGCCCGGACGAAGGGCTATGCGTCCATGGATTACACCCTGGATGGCTACCGGGTTTCGGATATGGTCAAGCTGGATGTGCTGGTCAATAGTGTGCCGGTGGATGCGCTCAGCGTGATCATCCACCGGGACGACGCTTTCCCCAAGGGGCAGCGACTGGTGAGCAAAATGAAGGAGATCATCCCCCGCCAGATGTTCCCAGTGCCGATTCAGGCTGCGGTGGGAACCAAGATTATCAGCCGGGCCAACGTGCAGGCCATGCGCAAGGATGTGTTGGCAAAGTGCTATGGCGGCGACATCAGCCGCAAGCGCAAGCTGCTGGAAAAACAGAAGGCGGGCAAGAAGCGCATGAAAATGGTTGGGTCGGTGGAGATTCCCCAAGAGGCGTTTATGTCTGTGCTGCGGCTGGAGGATGATTAACTCCCCCTCCGTCTTCGATCTCATCCGTCGCTACGATCTGGACCCCAAGAAATCTCTGGGCCAGAACTTTCTAGTGGACGAATCCCATCTGGCCCGCATTGCCGCTGCCGCAGACCTAACCCCCGCTGACATTGTTTTGGAGATCGGCCCCGGCTTGGGTGTGCTCACCCGCCACCTAGCCGCGCAGGCGGGCCGGGTTGTCGCTGTGGAGCTGGACGACCGGCTCATCCCCATTCTGCAGGAACTCTTCGCCGATCAGCCCCATGTCTCTTTTGTCCACGCCGACATCCTGAAAGTCGATCCCGCCGGATTGATTTCGGACGACAGACGACAGACAGCAGACGGCGAATCTGTCGCGCCTCGCAACTCGCCCCTCGCAACTCCCTACAAGGTCGTCGCCAACCTGCCTTATTACATCACCAGCGCTGTTTTGCGTCACCTGTTGGAATGCGCCCAGCCGCCGACCCGCGCCGTGGTAATGGTGCAGCGGGAAGTTGCCCAGCGCATCGTCGCCGGGCCGGGTGATATGTCCTTGTTGGCTGTGGGGGTGCAATTTTACGCCGAAGCCAACATTGTGCAGAAGGTGCCCGCTGGCGCGTTTCACCCCCGCCCGAAGGTAGACAGTGCGGTTCTGCGCCTGGACGTGCGCCCCCAGCCCGCGGTGACGGATGTGGAGCCGGACTGGTATTTCGAGGTGGTGCGGGCAGGCTTTGGGCAGAAGCGCAAGCAGTTGCGCAACAGCGTGTCTGCTGGTTTGGGGCTGAACAAAGAGGCAACAGAAGCGGGTCTGGCAGAGGCGGGAATCGATCCCCGCCGCCGGGCCGAAACCCTGACCCTGCAAGAATGGGGTGCGCTGGCAAAGGCGCTGGGGAAGGGGAATTCAGAGATTGAGGGATTAAGAGATTGAGAGACTACCTCGCCATCTCTCAATCTCCCGATTTCCACTCACCCGATTTCCACTCTGTACTCCGAAATTTCCACAAAGCGTAGTTCGTCGATACCCCCCGCTTCGTCCTCGGTGAAAACCACATAAAAAGGCAGAGAAACATCTGCTGCCAGCGCGTGCAATGGGCGCGGGGTGGAGCGGTCTGCGGCCTGATAGTAGCCGAAGAGGCCCGCCCGCACTTCTCGAAAAGGCAACGCCCCACGCAACATGTCGCCATCTACATCCGGATAGCTGGCCACCATGCGGAAGGCGCGCAGGATGGGCGCGTCGTCGTACTCCATAGAGCAGATGAGGTAGAAGGTGTCGGGGTAATGGGCGTTCCAAGCGTCAGTGGCCGAGGGCCAGGCCACCGAAACCGGATGGGAATGGTAGATGCCCATCATTTCATCGCCTTCTTCTTCAAAAGCAAATTGCTTCATCAGGGTTTGCGGGTCCACATCATAATTTTCGATGCGTTCGGTGGCGATATTTTTGGCGCGAAAGAGTTCAAAAGCTTCGGTTCCCCGTCCGCGCAGAATGCCACAAATCTCTTCGGGCTTGCCTGCGCGCGCGTGGGCGATAATCTCTTTGTAGATGGCCTGGGGGAGCAGGATGGCTGTCACAACTGGCTTCCTTTATTTTGAGTGATGGTTTAACGTGTGCAGCTTCGTATCCTATCACGGGTTGGTGGTTTGGGGAAGAGAAAATCGACGGTGTGGAGATTGCAACAATCCTTAACATAAAATTCATTATTTTTCACTTAAGATTAATATGAGAGGGCTTCGCATCTGTTAGAATAGTAGGTAGTTGTTGCGAGAGTCCTGGCGCGAACCACGGTGGGACGGCTGGTTGCCTCTCACGAAGCAGAATACGCGCCTATTCTGCTATCGTTGTCTGTCATCGTTGAACGGGCGACCACCTAACCAAGAAAGAGAATTGTATGTCAAAGCTGTTTTCAAAGCGTTGGACGCGGATTGTCGTTGGCCTATTGGTTGTTGTGCTGTTGGTGATTGGGATCATATCCCAGGTGATTGTGGAAAAAAAACCCCCTGTTCTGGCCGAACCCGTGTGGGATTCGCCAGAAACCGCGGCGTTGGTGCAACGGGCCTGTGCCGATTGCCATAGCAATACCACTGCCTGGCCTTGGTACACCTACATTCCGCCTACATCTTTGCTGGTAGCCCATGACGTGCAGGAGGGCCGCCAGAAATTGAACTTTTCCGAGTGGGTTCCAGGGCGTAAGCAGGACACTCGGGAAGTGGGTGATGTGATCCGCAAAGGTGAAATGCCGCCAGCAATCTATACACTCATGCATCCGACGGCCAAGCTGACCCCAGAGGAGCAGACCCAATTGATCGACGGGCTGCAAAAATCTCTACAACGGCCATAAATTTCGAACAGTCTCCATCTAATGCAATACCCGCGACTGGGGTGTTTCGTTTGTTTGCCACATAAACAAACGAAACACCCTTTCCTCTTTTTGGGCATGTTCTCTTTCGTTGACTGCCACCCAGCCCCGTGCTACAATCCGTTCACCTTCCCAATAGCAGACAATCCCAATCACAGACAATCCCAATCACAGACAATGCTTCGACACAAGGAACAAGCCAATGAGTGAAATTGCAACACAGCGGGCCGAATTAGCCAAGCTGGACTACCGCGCCACCGATCTGAATACGACGCTTGCCAATGTGTTGGCGAAACTCAACACCGCCTGGGATCAGGTGACGCCAGAGGATCAGGCCGCGATTTCTTCCCGACGGCGGGCATTGGCACTTGCATTGGCCGGGGACAATACCAACGCCGAAGAGTCCCAAGAGCTGATTGTTGCCTTTTTACGAGAAATGGAAGAGATCGACAGCGTTGTTCGCTTGGCCTATAC
>JAHEML010000953.1 GCA_024643705.1 Caldilineaceae bacterium
TGTCGTCCCACAGTTTCAGGTCGTCGAAGAGATTGAGAATCCGACCCATGTAATGATCACACATGGAGAGCAGAGCAGCGTATTGCAGTCGCCCATGCTCCACTTCGGCATCGCTCTCTTCCACCTGGCGGTAGGGGGGCCAGTCGAAATGTGCGCCGTTGTAGTCGTGGGGATAGATATCTTTGTAGTGTTGCTGGCTAAAGAAGGGTTCGTGGGGATCGAAGGTTTCGATCTGCAAAAACCAATCCTGCTCGCCCGCGTTGCGCCGGATAAAGTCGACCCCGGCCGCAAATGTCTGTGGTTGGGGTTGCTCTTCTTCCCGGCGCATAAAGGGGCGGTTGACCCAATCTTGCACCCAGCGGGGATGTTCCCCCCGACCGGCCACCGTGGGTGGAATCTCCGGAGGTTTCACCTGACCGATCCAGGGATCGCCCTCCTGGCCCCGGTGAAAATCCCAGGTGGTGTAGCGATTGTGATAGGTGGCTCCGCCATCTTCGAAATAGTGGTAGTGGTCGGTGGATAGATGGGTGTAGACTCCATTTTCGCGCAAAATCTGGGGCATGGAATTGTCGAAGGGTTCGATTGGTCCCCAACTGCGGTGGAGAAAATTATAGCGCCCGGTGTGCAACTCCCGGCGGGCGGGCATACAGGGCATGCTGCCCACATAACAATTATCAAAGGTGACACTGCGCTCGGCCAGACGGGCAAAATTGGGCGCATGGGTCCAGTCGCAGCCATAGGGCGGCAGCATTCGGCGGTTCAGGGAGTCGAACATCACCATAACGGCGCGCATGTGGGGTTCCTTTCGCTGGTGGTTGATCGAGTAATTGGCGAAGAGATGGTACACCGAGCACGCCGATTCGGCAACTGATCAGAACCGAAGATTCATTTGATTTTCTTGCTTTCAAAATTTGACATGCAAAAGGAACGATGGTACAATACCTATCAGCAAGATGTTGTCAGTTCTGAATCACGTTCGCAAGACCGCCGCTCAGACCACAAGTCGGAGCAGCGGTTTTTTTGTGCCTGCTGGGAACCTCAACGTTTTGTACCAACCAATTTTGTAGTATGTAGGAAACGAAAGGGTTTTCAACAATGTCTGAAACAGTTACCGGAACCGTCAAGTGGTTCAACGATCAAAAAGGCTTCGGCTTCATCGAGCATGCTGGTGGCAAGGACGTTTTCGTCCATCACTCCGCCATTGTGGCCGAGGGCTTCCGCAGCCTGGCCGAGGGCGATCAGGTCGAGTTCACGATTGAACAAGGCCCCAAAGGCCCCAACGCTGCTGGCGTTCGTCGGGTCTAGGTTGAACACTGCCCAGATTGGGGCTAACGCTTCTTTCTAGGCCAGTAACAGACCACAAAAGAGGTTCGGACATTCGTGTCCGGGCCTCTTTTTTTCTTCACCACCAATCCTGAAGCAGAGGCACCTATGTTGAGTCCCGCTACGAAAACAATCACAAGAACCGGGCTAACGCGCCAAATTGCCTTGTTGGCAGGCCCTCTGATTCTGCAAAACCTCTCGCAAACGCTCCTCGGCGTTGTGGACACCTATTTTGTCTCGCGCATCAACACAGAAGCATTGGCGTCGGTGGGCCTGTCCAGCGTGCTCTTCTTTGCGGTACTCATGCTCTTCCGGGGCACGGCTAACAGCACGGTGGTCTTTGTAGGCCGGGCACATGGCAGCGGCGATTCAGAGCGCATTGGTGTGGCCGTCTGGCGCAGCCTGAATTTGGTTGTTTGGCTCAGTTTGTTGGTGGCATTTTTGCCGGGGTTATTTGCCGGGCTGATGTCTGTCATTGCGCCCAGCGACAGCCCTGCCGTGCGGGAAATGGGCACGGCCTATCTCCAAATCCGGGCTTTCGAGATTCCCCTGGTGATGTTCAGCGCGGTGGTATGGGGCTTTTTGGTGGGGCGGGGCAACTCGCGCACGCCGATGATTCTGGCCTGGATGACGGTGATGAGCAATATCTTTTTGGATTGGGTGCTGGTGTTGGGTGGGTACAAGCGGCACTGGCTCAGAAGCAGGTGGCACTGGCTCAGAAGCAGG
>JAHEML010000954.1 GCA_024643705.1 Caldilineaceae bacterium
AGGCCACCCGGGCCGACCAGGCCAGCCCTTCTGCGGTGACGGGCTGGGAAATCTTGTCACGCCCCGGCTCCACCACCTGAAAAGTGTCCTGAATCTCGGCGATTTTGGCGGCGATCTCTCCATCGGTGGCCGCGTCCACCCGGCTGTGCAGATCGTCCATTTCCAGCACTTCCACGTGCACGCCCAACTGCGCGTGGTGCATGGTAAAGTCGGAGTACATATCCAGCATTCCCGGATAGGTGTGGCCCAGAAAGCCGATACGGCTGTAGCTGAGCTGGTGCTGCACATTGGCCGCCAGCATCCATTCTTCGATCTCGGCCCAGGCCCGCTGGTAATAGCGGTTGGCGCTGCCTTCTGCCGGTTGCAACAGGCCGGAAACCACGTTGAACTGGATACGGCTGCGGGCGAAGGCGTTGGAGATTTCCGGCACACAGCAGGCGCAACAGTTGGCGAGCCATTCGGCGGTGTCGGTGTTGGGGTAGTCCAGGGAAGGGCTGGGCTGCAAATTCAACACAAGCACGGGCGAGCGTCGCCGCTGGACAGCCGGCAACACTTGGGACGATGTGGCGTATGTTCCCACATAGCAGACGATCAGGTCCACATTCTCGCGGGCGAAAAGATCTCCCGCTGCCTGGGCCGCCGGAGCCGTGTCCACCAGTCCAGCCGAGATCACCTGTCCGCCCATGGCCGCCAGCTTTGCTTCCACTTCCCGTTGATAACCTTCCAGCCGCTCTTTCAGCCCATCAAACTGGGGCCAGTACGCGGCCAGGCCGATGCCGAAAACGCCGATGCGGGCGGAAGGGGTAGAGTCGATTAGGTGCATTTTAAGATTCCCTTTGTGGGCGTAGAAACGTGATGCGTGATGCGTGAGAAAGGTCGGTGATCTCACGTCTCACGTTTCCTTTACGATGAATGGCAATCTATTCAGTCAAGGTGGAACACTTCCTCCAACTCCACCAACATTTCGTCCGCGTGGCCGCCGCCCAACCCCTCGAAAAATGGGGCCATCATGGTCTGCCAGCGGGAATTGACCTCTTCTTTGGACATTCCTGCTTTGGCTGCGTCGTAGTCCGGTGTCTCGAAATAGCCAAAGAGCAGGCCATCTGGGCGCATGAAGAGGGAATAGTTGTGCCAGCCCGTGCGCGTCAGCGCGTCCAGCATCTCCGGCCAGACAGCCGCGTGGTGGGCTTTGTACTCTTCGATTTTGTCTTCTTTCACTTTCAACAAAAAGCCGATGCGTTGCATGGGGTTCTCCTGTGGGTTGGGGTTGTGAATTCGTTTGGAGATCGGTGCGGGTTGAGTAGCCTGGAGTCTGCGGAGGGCGTATCGAAATCAGCACTCGCTGATCATCTGTCGTTGGTCGTCAATCGTCTGTCGTCTTCTCCCCACCACCCATCGCCGCGAAGTGTTCAAGCAGATAACGATGGACGAAAATGTAGCCGCCGCCTACCTTCTGCAGGAAGTGGAGTTCTTCGGCCGCGTAGTCGAGGAAGGGGGCCAGACGCCAGGGAAGAGAACCGGCCCGCCAAAGCAAAAAACGCACGATGTAGTGCTGGATGACATCCAGGCCGCCGTACCAGAGGGCGATGCAGAGGCCGCCCAATACGCCATAGGCCAGCCCAGTGGTCACGTCATCGCTCAACCAATGGAGAATTACGACTAAAATCAGTCCACCAATGAGACCCATCAAACTTGCATTACGAAGGGACAATAGAATTCCCTGGTTCGGGATTGTCTTCAATTCCTGGATTCCCGGTCGAAGGCTACTGACAAACCCTACAATCAATCCACCCAAAAACATAAAAATCGACAATTCAACCAAACTATTCCCCCAGTCGAAGAATAACCGGTAAAATGGGTCTAGAAATATCCCGACGAGTGACACCAGCCAGATGATGAACGCGATAAACAGTCCCCTTTTGACACCTTTGAGGAAATACGTCGGAGACAATCGAAGTGTTTCAATAGAGCCGATTTCATTCCTGAAGGTACGGTTCAATCTACGGTGAACCCAAATTACTCCCAAGAGGAATCCGTGAATGAGGCTC
>JAHEML010000955.1 GCA_024643705.1 Caldilineaceae bacterium
ATCGGGGACACCTGGGAACCGATGGCTTCATGGTCTGCATTGTCGCGCTGGACGAGTTCGACGGCTCGATTCTCTACGGGCCAGAGATCATCACCCGGGGCTTTGTCTATGTGCGGGACAACGAAGGGCTGCTCAAGCGGGCTGCCGATACCGTGCGCAGCGAGATCAAGCCCAACACCCCATCGTCGGTGCTCTCGCGCAAAATTCGCAATCAGCTCTCGGCCTTCTGCCACCGAGAAATGGGCCGTCGCCCCATGATTCTGCCGGTGGTGATCGAAGTGTAGTCGGTTTGGCTGGCGAGATTTAGCTGGCAAGATATCGTCACCAGAAGCAGAGAAATGTAAAACGTGAAACGTGAAATCAGAGCGACCAGACTTCACGTTTCACGTTTCTGTATAGGGGTAAAATTTCTATGCGGGTTATCGGTTTGATGAGCGGAACCTCGGCGGATGGAATCGACGCGGTGCTGGCGGAGATCGAGGGGAACCCAGGCCGTGTGCAGATGCGTCAAATTGCCGCGGTGGCGCTTCCCTGGCCTATGCAGGAACGAGCGGAAATCTTCCGCCTCTTCGCCAACCAGGCCGATACCCGCTCCCTCTGCCGAGCCAATGTCCAGATCGGCTATCACTTCGCCCAGGCAGCCCTGGCGGTGATCGACGCGGCCGGCTTGACCCCAGCCGATGTGGACCTGATCGGCTCCCACGGCCAGACAATCTGGCATGAAGTGGTGGATGGGCAGGTTCATTCCACCCTGCAAATCGGCGAGGCCGCCGTGATTGCCGAGGAGACGGGCATCACAACCGTTGCCAATTTTCGGGTGGCAGACGTGGCTGCGGGTGGTCAGGGTGCGCCATTGGTCTCCATCTTTGATTGGCTGCTCCTGCGCCCGTCAGCGCCCACAGATGGCGGGCAGACGGGCCTGTATCGTGCGGGGTCGTATCGAGCCTTGCAAAATATCGGCGGTATCGGCAATGTCACCTTTCTACCCACGCGCGAAGATGCCGCTGCCTTGCCTCTGGCCTTCGACACTGGTCCCGGCAACGCCCTTATCGACTGGGCTGCGGTGCAGATAACCGGTGGCGCACAGACTTTTGACCCAGAGAGCCGCCTGGCGCGTCAGGGCCACGCCTCGGCAGAATTGGTTCAGCGCTGGCTGCACCATCCCTACTTTCTGCGCAAGCCACCCAAAACCACCGGCCGCGAGCTTTTCAGCGCGTCCCTGGCCTGCCAGTGGCAGGACGAAGCCACCCAAGCCAATCTTTCACCGGCAGACTTCATCGCCACCCTCACCGAACTGACCGCCGTTTCCATTGCGGATGCCTATGTCCGCTTTGCTCCCGGCCCCATTGCCCAGGTGGTAGTGGCGGGAGGCGGCGCGGCCAACCCCCTGTTGATGGAGCGGCTGTCCCAGCAGTTGACCGAACGATTGGGAGAGCCAATCCCCCTGCTTGCCCACGGAGATCTACCCGACGCGCCAGGCGACGGCGACAGCAAAGAGGCGCTGACTTTTGCCCTGCTTGCCTGGCTGACGATTCGCGGCTGGCCCGGCAATGTGCCTTCGGCTACAGGCGCGATAGGCGAACGGGTGTTGGGGCAGATTGCGCCGGGGCGGAATTTCGGCAAGCTGTTAGGATTTGGCCACAGACCACAGCTTTCACAATAGACCTATTCCACAAGAGACGTATTCCACAAGAGACCTAAGAAGGGCAAAGGCATGGATCACCCGATTGTGCTGGGCATTGATGGCGGCGGGACAAAGACCGTAGCGGTGGTGATGAACGCAGCCCGGCAAGTGCTTGGCCGCGGGCAGGCTGGTTCGACCAACTGGAATAGCGTGGGCGTGGAGAGCGCACAGCGCAACCTGTGGGATGTGGCCCAGCAAGCCGTCGACGGTGCGGACGTGGCCATAGCCGATGTTGTCGCCATCTGCATCGGCGCATCTGGGGTAGACCGGCCGGATGATCGGGCACGCATGGCCGCATGGCTGAAGGAACTGGCACCCCAGGCCAACGCCCTCATCTACAACGACGCCGTGGTTGCCCTCTCG
>JAHEML010000166.1 GCA_024643705.1 Caldilineaceae bacterium
GAGATCAGAAGACGATCCTCAACGGCCAACACTGTTTCCCCGGTATCTTCGGCCAGAAGCAACTGCTCGCTGCGCACAATTTCCAGCAACTCGATGCCCGTGGTCGGCTTTTCTGCGCCCCTCGTTGGGTTGTGCCCAATTCTTCTTCTTAAGGAAAGATTTTTGTCTATGGGTTGGCCGGAACGGCGGAAGGCACGTACGTGCAAATACTGGCCGGGGGGGCGACCGACAAGTTTACTATTGGCGCTCACGATCACTTCTGTGACATAGGTGGAATCGTCGCCCCCGCCTTTCAATCCCAGGGGTGGCGTGCGGTCTGGCAGAAGACGGTAACCAATGATCAATATGTAGCCTATGCCAACTACGGCGTAAATCAAGCCCAGGGGTGCAAAATCAAAGAGAGAAAAACCGGGGCCACCAGCTTGGCGGTAAAGATCATCCACAAGGATATTCGTGCTTGTACCCAGGAGGGTAATCGTGCCGCCCAGGATGGCAAAGTAACTCACAGGCAGAAGAAGCCTTGAAGGACTTATCCGAAAACGCCGACTGAGGGAGACGACGACAGGCATCATCATCACCACAATTGGCGTATTATTCATGAAAGCAGAGACAGGCGGAATGGTAGCGGAGAGCAACAGAAGCAGGCGGCGGGCGTTGCCCTGAGAAAAGCGTGCCAATTGAAAGGTCACGGTCTCCAGCGCACCTGTGCGCACCAGGCCACTGCTGAGCACAAACATTGCGGCCACGGTGACTGTCCCTGAATTAGAAAAGCCGGCGAAGGCCTGATCCGGTTTTAGAATTCCGGTCAGAGCCAGCACAACGATCGTCAGAATTGCCGTGATCTCAATCGCAATCCATCGGGTAACATAAAGAACGGTTACGGCAACAATGATAAGACAAAGGATTGGAATCTGCATACAGATATCCCTCCAAGGAAGTGGTCATGTAGACTATGGACTGCGATCCGCGGATTATAGAGGCCAGAAAATGGGGATGAGGATTGTGGCGGCCAACCACGTAAGAATTGTCAGGGGTACACCGACACGTAAATAGTCGGCGAAGGTGTAGCCGCCGGGACCCATGACGATTGCATTTGTCTGGTAGCCCATGGGCGTCATAAAGCTGGCCGACGCGCCAAAGGATATCGCCATCAGCAAGGGGGTTGGGCTGACGCCAAGACCCACAGCCAGAGAGAGGGCGATTGGTGTGAGCAGGACCGCCACCGCGTTGTTAGAGATCAATTGGGTGAGCAGGGCCGTAAAGAGGTAAAACGCCGAGAGAAATACTACGGGGCTGGCGTTGCCCGCCAAAGAGAGCAACTGGTCCACCGCCATTTCGGCCAGGCCAGTGGTGCGCATGGCGACCCCCAAAGGAATCGTACCGGCTAACAACATCAAAGTGGCTGCATCCAACGAGCGGAACGCCTCGTCCACCCGCAAGCATTGGGTCGCAATCATCATCGCAGCTCCACCCAGCGCCAGAATCACGATGGGCAGATTGGTCAGGGCCGCCAACAAGACAACCGCCAGCATGATCAAAAGAGCGATCCGATTTTTGGCAGTACGCACAATTGCGCCTTCCACACCTTCGATCACCAGCATCCGCAAGGAATCGCTCGCCTGCTGCAAACCCCTGGCCGCGCCCTGCAAAAGCAGCACATCTCCACTTTCCAGCCTGGTGGCAGCAAGCCCCAACCTCCGATGACCGCCACGTCTTTGCAGCCCTAAAACTTTGATGTCGTATGTGCTATGCAAGCCCAGCCCAGCCACCCGCTGCCCTGTTGCCGGCGAACCAGGCAACACCACAGCCTCAACAACGGTCTGTTCAAACGTATCCAAGGGCCGGCGTACATCATCTTCGAGGGCGGTGGCAAGTCGTGCGGCTGTTTTTTGCAGAAATTGGGCAATGGCCGATGGTGTTCCAGAGACCAACAGGGCATCCCCTTGCTGCAAAACCAAACTATCCCCCTCTTCGGCCCGATAGATGCGTTCGTACCGAAAAAGCTCCAAAAGCTCTACAGTCTCTTCCGAGGGGCGATCATCGTCCCGTCGTTGCAATCGGCCCACCCGCCGGTGGTGGCGCCCCGTGACTGGGCGAGGCAGAACAAATTTGGTGGATTCGCCAAAAACATCGGAGACAGCCTGCCCCAGCAAATTACTCTCCTCGTCCAATACAATCTCGGTGATGAAGCGAGATTGCTGGTGACGATCACCGCTCAACGATGCCAGGGGCGCACGATCAGGCAACAGTTTCTGGCTGAACAGTAGGATAAAGAGACCGCACAGGCCGATAAACACAAGCCCCAAAGGCCCAAATTCAAACAGAGTAAAGCCCGGACCACCTGCCTTGCGGTAGAGATCATCGATGAGGATATTGGTGCTTGTGCCCAATAGAGTAGTCGTCCCGCCCACCACAGCGAAATAACTGACTGGAATCAGCAATTTGGATGGGCGCACATCAAAGCGACGGCTGAGTGAGAGAATCACAGGGACCATCATCACCACCACCGGGGTATTGTTCATAAAGGCGCTGGCAACCGGGATAACAACCGCAAGAAGCAAGAGAAGTCGAATGGGGCTGCCCTCGGAGAAGCGCGCAAGCTGAATCGTCACCATTTCCAGCGCGCCGGTTCGCATTAGCCCACCGCTGAGGACGAACATCGCGCCCACTGTCAGGGTCGCGGTACTGGCAAAACCAGAAAGCGCTTCTTCTGTCGAAAGGATTCCGGTCAACACCAGGGAAGCAATGGTCAGCGCAGCAGTAATCTCTGTTGCCAACCAGCGGGTGATGTAGAGAACAGTTGCAACGAGAAGGATGAGGAGAAGCAGGTAGATTTCCATGCACGGATTATACCACGAGGTGATGTGTAGGGGGCGGTCGTAGGGGGCGGTCTGGACCGCCCCCTACGACGAATGATCCAACGCCGCCAACCAGCCATCGAATTCGGCCAACAGATTTTGTTTTAGCCCCGGCTCGGCGTAGGATGCCACCAATGCATTGCGGGCGATGCGGGCCAGATTGGCTTTGTCATACCCAAACGTATTGGCGAGCAGTCGGTACTCGCCCAGCAGATCGGTGTTGAAAAAGGGCGGATCATCGCTGTTCACCGTGACAAACAGCCCCATCCGATCCAAATGGGCGAACGGGTGCTGGTCGGGGTTGGCGTAGACCCCCAGGCAGATATTGCTAGTGGGGTTGATCTCCAGGGGAATTTGCCGCTCTTTCAGATGGAGCAGCAAGGCCGGATCTTCCACGGCCCGCACACCATGACCAATACGTTCCGCGCCCAAGTCATGCAACGCCCCCCACACGCTCTCCGGGCCACAGGTTTCGCCAGCGTGGGGCAGCGAGCGCAGGCCCTCAGCCTTGGCGGCAGCAAAGGCATGGGCAAAGACTTCGGGTGGCGCGCCGACCTCGTTGCCACCCAGCCCAAAACCAACGACGCCATGGTCCATGCCGTAGCGTGCGTGGGCCAAGGTGACATTGGCAGACAAAGGATCGTACCCGCGGCCAGGTTTGCTGCCCACATTGCGGGGGATATCGATCACCCAGCGCATATCCACACCAAAATCCCGGCGTGCCCGGCGGCGACCATCCTCCAACCCTGCAAAAATCTCCTCAATCGCAAGGCCCTTGCCCAGCAAATGGGTGTGGGTGAAGGTGGTCACCGTCAACTCCCGGTAGCGAATGCCCTGGGCGGCCATATCCTCGCCGTTGCGGTAGGCAATGGTGGCGAAGTCCTCCCCCGTGCGCACCAGGGCTTGAATTGCCTCATAAATATCGACGAAATGGTCAAAGTCGCGGAAGACGAACCAGCGACGCAGCCCCTCTTCGTCGTGGGCAGGGAGGGTGTCGAGCATCCCGTGGGCTGCAGCCAGTTCCAACACGGTAGCAGGCTGGATGGCTCCTTCCAGATGGATATGGAGTTCGGCTTTGGGCATGGCGCTGATAAAGCTATCGGGCACAATTGGCTTCGTCATTCCTCAAGTACTCCTGGGTTGTGTGGTATACTCGTTCGCGAACTCGAATTGTATACCATCCCGACCTGCGAGGGTCAATTTGTCATCCAAAGCAACCGAGCGCTTGTCCGACATTGCCCGCTGGACAGGTCAAATGCCCCAATCTGTGCTGGCCCTCTACGCTCTCTCCCGGCGCATTCTTCCCGTTCGTTCCATGCTTTCGCTACTTCTCGCTTTAGCTGCCACGCTGGCATTTGCGGGTGGAAGCGTGCCCAGCAGCCAGCAGATCCGCTTTCGGGCCATCGGCGCGGTGGTTGCCCAGCGAACCTTTAGCCTGGCAGGATGGGAATGGAGCGCGCTGGGCCAGAAGATCGACATGTGGCGCAGGGGCCAAGCCGGCCAACTGACCGTGGAACAGGAACGGGCATTGGTGCTGGGGTATATCGAGGGCATTCGGCGGATTCGACAGGCCGAAGCTCAGGTGAACCGGCTGGTGAGTGGTACCCAGCAGAGCGCCGAATTGGATCATGCCAGGGACGAGCTGGCAAGCCTGCGCGAGCGTCAACAGGGCCGCCGCCCCTTCGTCGAGACGGTCATCCAGCGCCAGGTGGGCGAGATGTTGACCGAGACCGGATTAGGGATCGGCGGATATCCTGTCCCGCCGGTGAACTTTACCTTCACCGAGCCACCCCAAATTCTGATCACCAGCCCCCGGGACGAGATCCGCAATGTCTATACCCAAATGCTTGTGCCCGACATCGACAGCGCCGAGGCGGGGGACAAAGAGTCGGCCATCGAGGAACAGGCCAACTATTCGGCCTACATCACAAAAATCGGCGGGTTGGGCGCTTACCCCACCATGGTTGTGGACAGCACCAACATCGTGTGGCTCTTCTCCACCGTGGCCCACGAATGGGTACACAACTATCTGACCCTGTTTCCCCTGGGCATGCGTTTTGGCACAAGCCCAGAGCTGACAACCCTGAACGAAACCGTGGCCGACATTATCGGCGACGAAGTGGGGCGACGTGTGCTGGCCCGCTACTATCCCGAATTTCTGCCCCCCCCAGAGACAGCACAACCGGCAAATCGACAACAGACATCCCAGGAACCAGAGCCAGAGCGCTTTGACTTTGACCAGGAGATGCGGGAGACCAGGCTGCGGGTGGACGCGCTGCTTGCCAGCGGTGATGTCAGCGAAGCCGAAGCATACATGGACCAGAGACGAGAAATCTTTGTTGCCAATGGTTACTATTTGCGTGTGCTGAACCAGGCATACTTCGCCTTCCACGGCAGTTACGCTACTGGCGGCGCCAGTTCCAGCCCGATTGGCCCCCAGTTGCAGGAATTGCAGCGGCGCAAAACCCCCGAAGACATCGCCGGTTTTTTGCACACAGTACGCTGGTTTACCAGTGGGGCAGACCTGGAACGGGTGCTAGAGATGACCAGCCCATGAATATCCCCTTCCCCGTCGAAGCAGCCACCTTTCTGGAACGGCCCAACCGTTTCGTCATCCACGCCCGGCTGCACAGCAGCGGCGAGACCGTGCGCGCCCACTGCCCCAATCCGGGACGAATGCACGAACTGATGATCCCCGGTGCAATCGTCTACATAGACAAAGCCGACGATCCCGCGCGGCGCACAGCCTACACCCTGCGTTTTATCGAACATCCCGCCAATGGTCAATTGATCAGTCTGAATACCCAACTGCCCAACGACCTCTTCGCCGAGGGCCTGGACACAGGTTTCTTCACGTCCTTCAATGACTACACGAATTGCAAGCGAGAAGCAAGCCTGCCCGCGACTGACAAAGGCGTCACCAGCCGCATCGACTTTCTGCTCTCTGCGCAAGATGGCCGGATTTGCTGGGTGGAAACCAAATCGGCTACCCTTGTCCACGAGGATGGGCGTGCCTACTTTCCAGATGCGCCCACCCAGCGAGGACGCCGCCATGTGGAGGAGCTGACCCATCTTGTTTCAACCGGCATACGCTCCGCGGGCGTGCGCGCCGCCATTGTCTTCATCATCCAGCGACCGGATGCGATCTCCATTGCCGCCAACAGGGAGACTGATCCAGCCTTTGCCGACGCCCTGACCCTAGCACGACGACATGGCGTTGAACTCTACGCCTACACCTGTGGCGTTACCACCAGTCGTGTTTGGCTGGAGCAGGAAGTGCCAGTGGTAACACACGATGACAAGATGACACGATGACAAGATGACACGATGACAAGATGACATCTTGCCGGACACTCTGACACCATGACATCTACTCGGACACCTTGACACACCGACACCTTAACACCTTCTTCAATAATCATCCATCTTCTTTTATGCCCACCAGGAGAACTTTGATGAATTTTTACGACAAATTGACCGCAGCCGCAGAACGAAACAATTCCCTGCTTTGTGTGGGGCTGGACCCCACCGCCAAGAACCTCCCCGCCCGCTACCGTTCCAGCGGTGCAATCACCGACGACATACTGGCGTGGAATCTGGCGGTGATCGAAGCCACGTCCGACTTGGTCTGCTGCTACAAGCCAAACATCGCTTTCTACGAAGCCCACGGCGCGGCGGGCATGGCTGTGCTCCGCCAGACCATCGCCGCCATCCCCAACCACATTCCCGTTCTGCTGGATGCCAAACGGGGCGACATTGGCACGACTGCCGACGCCTATGCGAAAGCGTGTTTTGAGGAATTGGGCGCAGATGCGGTGACTCTCAGCCCCTATCTGGGCCGGGACAGCATCGACGCCTTCGCGGCCTACAGCGAAAAAGGGATGTTCGTGCTTTGCCATACATCCAATCCCAGTGCGGGCGAATTTCAGGGGTTGCCCCTACCCACAGGTCAGCCGCTCTATCTGCAGGTAGCTCACACAGTCACGGGTTGGTCAAAGCAGGTGGGGCTGGTGGTGGGGGCTACCTTTTCCCACGTGATGGCCGACATCCGCGCGGCCGCACCGGAGGCCTGGTTTCTCGTCCCCGGCGTGGGCGCGCAGGCGGGTGATCTGGCCGGATCGATTGAGGGTGGACTACGCGCCGACGGGATGGGGCTTCTCATTTCGGCGTCGCGCAGCGTGACGGGAGCCGACGATCACCACGCCGCAGCAGCAGCCCTGCGCGACGAAATCAACAGCGCCCGCCAACGACAGCTTGTCACTCAATCCCCCAACCCCCAATCTCTGATCTCGCATCTTCATTCTCTTGGCGCGGTCAAGTTCGGCAATTTCACCCTTGCCAGCGGTATCCAATCCCCCTTTTATATCGACCTGCGCTTGCTGGTCAGCCGCCCGGCGCTACTGGCCCAGGCCGCTCATGCCTATGCGAAGTTATTGAACACCTTGAAATTTGACCGCATTGCGGGTGTGCCCTATGCAGGTCTGCCCATCGGTGTGGCGGTTTCGTTGGCGACAGGTGTA
>JAHEML010000956.1 GCA_024643705.1 Caldilineaceae bacterium
ATCCTGAGTGAAGAGGCCCACGTGGTCCAGGGATTGGGAGAAGTAGAGCAGGCCATCTGTGGGATGCGATCATAGCTGGGCTTGAAGCCGACGATGCCGCAGAAGGCCGCGGGCCGAATGGTGGAGCCAATGGTTTGGGTTCCCAATGCCAGGGGGAAAAAGCCTGCTGCTACCCCTGCCGCCGAACCGCTGCTGGAGCCACCGGGTGTGTGATTGGGATTGTGGGGGTTGCGGGTGGGGCCGGGCTGGAAATAAGCGAATTCGGTGGTCACGGTTTTGCCTGCAATCAACGCGCCCGCCTGTTGCAAACGGGTGACAACGGTGGCCTGATCGCCGTCAAAGAGTTCCGGTGGCAGTTCAGAGCCAGCCCGTGTGTAAAAACCATCGACCCGAAAGATGTCCTTGACACCAACCAGTGTGCCAAAAAGCGGTGGGCGGCTTTCGGGTTCTGGATATTGGCTGAGCAGATCAACGGCTTGCTCTACTAGGCGCGCCCGTCGGCGTGGCTCTGGGAGAAAGGCTTGCACATGGGGATCTGCCCAATCGATCCGATCACAGACCGTATGAATATGGGTTAACAGGTTCTGCTCGTCATTGCGTAGCTCTGTGGTGCTTGCGGCCAAGGGGAAAGGGGTTACATACATCGGGCTGCTCCGGATGGTTGATGTGCTGGTTGACTGGTCTGGACGCTGGGTGTACAGTTAGGTGGAGTGTACTCGAATCTGTGGGGGATGTCCATTGCGGGTTGCTAATTGCGAGTTGCGAATTGCGACGAGAGGACTCCTTTCTCCCTGCCCGGTTGATTGGGGAAAACCATCATTCGCCCCACCCGACTTTTGCCTTCCCCTTTTGCCTTTCTTTTCCATCCCTCTCAGGAGAACCTTATGCTAATCCACCCCGCCCTTGTACTTTTTGACGAATTACTGGTCGCCGCGCCTTCGGGCCGGGAAGAACGGATCGCTGGGATTGTACGCGCCAAGCTGGACGCCATGGGCGTGGCCCACCGCACGGACGGCGGGGGCAATATCCTTGTGTATCTGGCCGGCCGGGACCGAGAAGGGCCTCTCACCTGCTATGCCGCGCATGTGGACGAGATCGGCATGGTTGTCACCCGCATCGAGGCCAACGGCGATCTGCGGGTGGATCGCTCCGGCGGGCTGCACCCCTGGAAGCTGGGCGAAGGCCCGGTGGAGATTGTGGGCGACGGCGAGCCGCTGACCGGCGTCCTCTCGTTTGGCTCCACCCACGGCGGCAGTCTGGGCGAAAAGGCCATCGGCTGGGGCGATTGCCGGGTGATCACCGGTCTGACACCTGCTCAATTGAAAGAGGCGGGGGTGCGTCCTGGCTCGACGGCTGTGCCGGTGCGGGCCATGCGCGGGCCAGTGCTCTTTGGTCAAAGCGACGACCCGCTGGTGGCTGCCTGGACCTTCGATGATCGTATGGGAGTGGTGGCTCTGCTGCGTCTGCTGGAACATCTGCGACAAGAAGGGCTGATGCCCCAGAATCCCACTATCGTTGCTTTTACCGTCCATGAAGAAGGGGGCGGACAGGGCGCGAAACTGGTGGCGGCGCGGGAACAGCCGGAGATTTTCATCGCCATCGACGGCTGCCCCATGCCCGCGGGCACGCCCCTTGTGCTGGACAGTCGTCCGGGCATCTGGAGCAAGGATCGGCTGACCCACTATGATCAGCCATTGTTGCGCCAACTGATGGCTGCGGCAGAGCGGGGTGGCACAGAATTGCAGCCGGTGGTCTACGATGGCGCGGCCAGCGACGCCAGCCTGGTGCGGGTCAACGGCAGCGCGGCCCGCATTGCCTGTTTCGGCCATGTGCGTGAGAACAGCCACGGCTACGAAGTGGCTCGACTGGCGGTTTTTGATACAATGCTGGCAACGCTGGTGGAGTTTGTGGTGAGGAATTGATGAGTGACGACAGAAGAGTGACGATAGAAGAGTGACGACAGAAGACTGACGACAGAAGACTGACGACAGACGGGGATGACTGAGCCGCCTTCCGTCTTCCACAAAAAGTGATAGGACATATG
>JAHEML010000167.1 GCA_024643705.1 Caldilineaceae bacterium
ACAGAAACGTGAAACGTGAGAGGTATCAGCGCTCTCACGTTTCACGTTTCTGTGTTTGGGCTGTCAGCTTATCCCCAACAACCTCGCCAGATTTCCGCCCAGAATCTTTGCTTTATCTTCCTCTGTCACAAAATCGCAGTGGGTGCGGAATGCCTCTAACGCCTGTACATAGGCAATGCCATTGCGCCGACAAACAGGAAAGTCCGATCCCCAGCAGAGGCGCGCCCCGCCGTAGGTTTCGTAGAGGGGGCGCACCACCCCGTCGATGGTGTCCCGGTGGGGGAAGTCCCATTTGGGGCCGAGGGTGGAGTAGTAGAAGCCCGACATCTTGACATGAACATTAGGGTACTTGGCCGACCCCAGCACCAGGCGCAGGTTTTCGTCGTTGCCCACCCCCGGATGGCCCAGGTGGTGGATCAAAATCGGCAAGGCGGGAAAAGCCGCTGCGATGGTGTTGATGGCGGGGTGGTGTTGGGGGCCGCAGGCGATGCTGGCGATCAACCCCAGTTCGGCGGCAGTGGCAAAGAAGGCCATCCCCTCCTGGCTGGCGAACCAGCTCCCGTCGTCGTTCGCCCGCACATAGTGGGTGAAGGCCGAGAGGTGCCAGCGATCGGCTGCCGCGCGCAGTCGCTCTGCCGCACCGGGCAAATGATAGGTCTCCGACCAGGAACAGTCCACATCGGCGCACTGGATGATCCGATCTGGGTGGCGACCAACGGCCGCGGCGATATAATCGTTGTTGGCCGGATTGTGTTCGATGCCCGCGCAAACGAGAAAGGCTTTGTCCACCCCGTTCTGATCCATCTCGAAAAGAAGTTGGTCGATGGCGCTGCGGGAATAAAAATCGGGAACAGGCGGCTGGTAGGGCCAGCGCTCCCAGGCGTGGCAATGACTGTCGATGATCATTGGGCGTGGACTCCGTAGGTGGGGGATGATTTTCGGTGGACGAAACGTAAAAGGTGAAACAAGAAGCGTGAAACGTGAGATCGCCGAATACGCTTACGTTTCACGTTTCACGCCTCTCAAGCAACAGGGAATCAATTCTAGGCTGTCGCCGTCGCCTTCCCTATGCAAAAACCTTCTTCTTCAGCGTCGTCTGCGTCTCGTAGATCGAACCACCTTTGAGCGCCGGGGGCAGGGGCATCAGCACAGGCACATCGGCCAGGCGGGGGCGATTGGTGGATTCGCCGCGCAGCAAGTTGTCGTTGAATTTGTCCCATTCTCCTGCGCCGCCCAAGGGCCAGGCATCCGCCGCGCAATATTGAAAGAGAAGCAAGCGCCGGGGGTGGGCCGACTTGTTGAGTGCCGAGGCATGCAGCGTACGCGCGTGGTGAATGGTGATGCCGCCGGCCTTCACTTCCAGGGGCACGGCTGCGTCAACCCCAGGGACATCCTCGGAGACCGCGCCGACGAAGTGGCCGTCCTCATGGTGGGAGAGAATCGGCCCCTTGTGGCTTCCAGGGATCACCAACAGGCAACCGTTGAGCAGCATCATATCGTCCATGCAGACGCCCACAGCCAGCAGGTCGTCGTTTGTGTGGGGATAGAAGGCCCAGTCCTGGTGCCACTCCACAGGGCTGCCAAACTCCGGGGATTTCATATTCAGCTTGTTGCCGTTGGTGCGGATGGCCGGCCCGATCAAGTCGGCCACAATGTCTAGGATTCCTGGATGGCGAAGGGTGGCATCGTAGACTGGATGGTGCAGAATTGGGTTCTTCAGGCGGCGCAGGCGGGGCGCGTCTGGCGTGTGGCCTGGCTCCAGATCAAAGACATCTGTGTGTTCGGTAAAGGCCCGACTCTTTTCGACGAATTCGTCCGAAACCCGGCGCAGGTCTGCCACTTCGGCGGAAGAAAGCACATCCTCCACAGCCAAATAGCCCGTGCGATGATAGAAGGCAATCTGCTCTTGGGACAACATGGGGTGAATCTCCTTTTTGTGTAGGGTTGAAACAGCAAGTACACTGGCATACGCTACCCCAAAGCGTTGGTGATGTCAAAGAGAAAAATTGTCGATCCAGCGGGTTTGCATTGCAGCCCCAGGCAGGGTTTACTAGGGGGTAGTCGCCCTGGATCATCCCACACCCCACCAGCTCGGAGACCCCATGAAAATCACATCTGTCCGCGCCTATGCCATTAAAATCCCGCCAGCAACCACAGCAGGTATCGAAGGCAACCGCAATGTGGAAGCCTTCGGCGATTACACCATCGCCACCGACGCCTGGACATCCATCTACTCGCGCAACCACGAAACGTGCCTGGTGCGGCTGGAAACCGACGACGGGCTGGTGGGCTGGGGCGAAGGCCAAGCCCCGGTTTCGGGGCGGGCCACAGCGGCCATTGTGGAAGACCTCCGCACCCCGCTTCTCCTGGGCCGAGACCCCTTCGACGTGGAGTATATCTGGTATCGTCTCTACAGCGCCATGCGCGAGCGGGGGCACATCACCGGCTTCTACGTGGACGCCCTGGCCGGGGTCGATCTGGCCCTCTACGATCTGCTGGGCAAGGCGTTGGGCAAGCCGGTTTACAAGCTGCTGGGGGGCAATTTCCGCCCCAATGTGCCCATCTACGCGGGGTTGGGGGGCACTGCGCCCGAGCCGGTGGCGGCCCAGGCACGGTCCCTGGTGGATGCAGGATACAGCGCGCTCAAACTTCATCTGCGGGTTCCCAACCCAGACCTGCTGGCGATTGTGGCCGCTGTGCGGCACGAGGTGGGCGCGGGCATCACCCTGATGGTGGATGTTCACGGAACCAGGGACGTCTCCGGCGCCATCGAGTTGGGCCGGGGGCTGGAGCGGTTGGGTGTGGGCTGGTTGGAAGCGCCCTGCCAACCGGAGGATGTGCGGGGCCAGGCCGAGATTGCCCGGGCGTTGGATATGCAGGTGGCAACGGGGGAATGGCTGCGCACGGTGTGGGAATGGCGGCAGTGGATCGAGCAGCGGGGTTTCGACGTTGCCATGCCCGATATTGCCCGCACGGGCCTGAGCGAGGGCAAACGCATCGCCGCTCTGTGCGATAGCTTTAACCTGCCCATTGCGCCCCACATCGGTGGCGGCGGCATCTTGGCTGTAGCTGCGTCCATCCACTATTCCGCGGCTATCCCCAATTTTCAGATCATGGAACACAGCCACGGCGCGCACGCCATGAAAGGCTCGATTGCGTCCAGCTACCCCGAACCGGTGAACGGAGCCTTTGCCCTGCCCACCGCGCCAGGGCTGGGTGTGGAGATCGACGAAGCCGCGGTGGCGAAGTATGCGCGGTAGATGAAAGGTATTCTCAGAAAGTCGTGCGGTATCATTGTCCGGCAGATGGTGATGCGTTTCTGACCGGGCTGGATTCTGCAAACGAAGTTAATCCGAACCGCGCCCAAAAGGAGTCGATAAGATGAACACACCGCCCGACGAACCACTCACAACCTTCTTCCGCCACCACCAGTGGGCCAACCTGCGCCTGTTGGAAGCATGTGCCAGCTTGACCCCTGCCCAACTGGATGCGTCGGCACAGGGTCTCTACGGGTCGATTCAAGAGACCCTGCGCCACATGATCACCTCGGAACAGTCCTACTTTTCGCGCATCAGCACAGGCCAACCCTATCGTCGGCCAGAGGATGCACAGCCGCTGACGCTAGACGAAATGATCGAATCGGCCCGCACAACAGGTGCGGGCTTGATCGAATGGGCGGCCAAAGTGCAGCCCAACGAAACAGTGCGGGTGGTCTGGAAAGATGGGGTTCCCCGAGACGTACCTAAGGCGATTATCCTTGTCCAGGTGATCAACCACGCCATGGAACACCGAACCCAGATCACCGCCATCCTCACCCAACTGGGCATCGAACCGCCAGACTTGCAGAGTTGGGCCTATTTTGAGGAGCTGACAAGCAGCTAAAGCCGTTGAATTGATTGAGCCAACGACAAGCTCGAAATGTTTATCTTGAACGCATAGACGCGCAAAGGGGCAGGGACGCAAAAGCGCTTCTCTGCGCTCTTTGCATCTCTACCCCTTTGCGTTAATTGACAACATCTATTCGGCCAATTCACACATTTCTTCGAACCGTGGTCAATTCAGTGCTTTCTTGATATGCCCCAAGTGGATCAACTCGTGACCGGCGATGGTCTCGTAATACTGCTCCACCGTGATCACCCCCCGGGATGGATGTTGGCCGGTCCGCTCCCAATCATCCTCGGCCAGCCCATTCAGCCCCTTCAACGTACGTGCACGAGTTGCTTCCAGTCCGGCCAACAGCTCCGCTGGAGATGGGTTGCCCACCCGCTCTTTCACGCCCGCATTCCAGCGGGTCAGGTCGAAGCCGGGGGGCAGGGTCTCCTCTCCCTTGCGTATTTTGTGGACGTGAATGCTCATCCCTCGCTCGCTGTCGATGAGGTGGCCGATGATGGTACTGATCGTCCACCCATCCCCTTCGCCATAGACCACCTGTTCCCACTGCTCCGGCGTCAAACCAGCCAGCGTCTCCAGCAGAGAAGCCCGGGTGTCGGCGAGGGTCTCTGTCCATTTTTCCGTATGGTTCATTCGTCCTCCGAGGGGGAAAGTGTTGCGTATCGCGGGTTGTGTCAATATCACTACTGACACAACCCGCAATTCGCAACTAAACCTGCGACGCGGCCAACGCCTGTTCCAAATCTTCTTTAATGTCGTCGATATGCTCGATGCCCACGCAGAGACGGATCATATCCGGCGTGACACCGGCCTGGGCCAGTTCGGCTTCGGTGAGCTGGCGGTGGGTGGTGGATGCCGGGTGCGCGGCCAGGGATTTGGCATCGCCGATGTTGACCAGCCGCTTGAAGAGTTTCAGGTTGTCGTAGAATTTGACACCCGCATCAAAGCCCCCCTTCACCCCAAAGGTGAGCAGAGCCGACGGACGGCCATTTGTGTATTTTTGGGCCAGGTCATAGTAGGGCGAATCGGCCAGTCCGGCAAAGCTGACCCATTCCACCGAGGGGTGGTTTTGCAGATAATTGGCGACGGCCAACGCGTTATCGCAGTGGCGCTCCATGCGCAGGGGCAGGGTCTCCAGCCCTTGCAGAATCAGAAATGCGTTGAAGGGGCTGATGGCCGAACCCGTATTGCGCAGAGGTACTGTGCGGGCACGCCCAATGAAGGCTGCTGGCCCCAGAGCTTCGGTGTAGACAACGCCGTGATACGAGGGTTCTGGTGTGCTGAGCATGGGGAAGCGCTCTTTGTTCTCGGCCCAGGGGAACTGGCCGCTGTCCACAATCACCCCGCCCAGGGATGTGCCGTGGCCCCCCATATATTTTGTCAGGGAATGGACAACGATGTCACAGCCATACTCGATGGGCTTGATCAATACGGGCGTGGCAACCGTATTGTCCACAATCACCGGCACACCATGCTTGTGGGCCATGGTCGCGATCCCTTCCAGATCGACGATATTGCCCGCGGGGTTGCCGATACTCTCGCAGAAGACGGCGGTTGTCTTGTCATCGATCAATTTTTCCAGCGCATCCGGGCTGTCGCTCTCGGCAAAACGCACCTCGATCCCCAGCTTGGGCAGCATGTGGGCAAAAAGGGTGTAGCTGCCGCCATACAGTTGGGGGACAGAGACAATGTTGTTGCCCGCCTCGGTGATGGTGAGAATGGCATAGTTGATGGCGGCACTGCCCGCGCTGACCACCAGCGCGGCAATGCCCCCTTCCAGGGCTGCGATGCGCTGCTCCAACACATCCTGGGTGGGGTTCATGATGCGGGTGTAGATATTGCCCGGCACAGCCAAATTAAAAAGATCGGCCCCGTGCTGGGCATTGTCAAACTCGTAGGCAACCGTCTGATAAATGGGCACAGCCACGGCTTTGGTTGTCCCCTCGGACTGGTAACCAGTATGAATCACAATTGTTTCGTCGCGCATGGGTTTTCTCCTGTAGGGTTGATTTGGGTTGGAAATTGTAGTGAAAATTATTTAGAAAATGGCAATGTTTGGATTTCAATCTGGTTGTCAAGCCATCCGCTGTTGTTGCTCTCTCTGGGTACCGCTGAGCCAAAAGAGAAGACCAACAACCAGAAATGGGGCACAATACAAACTGATAAACAGGATGATATTAGAGGCAAGCCCAAACGCTACAGACGCCGAATAGACCGCTGCCATCAGACAAAGAGCGCAGAGGATGACAAGCAGGCCGCCGATCTTTTCCCAGCGCCATGCAGCCAACGAGGCAGCGACAGCCAACACAACGAAGAGCAATACCGGGATAGCCGGTGCTTGCGGCTTGTCTTCGTTGAAGATAGACAGCACAACGATTGCAAGAAAGGCGCATCCGACAGCCACGCTGAACAGTCGTGCCAGCCAACCCAGAGAAATGGCGCTCTGTTGATTCTGCATGATTCGATCTCCTCCCCTTGCGGGTCGCACAATCCAGCCAGACACAGCGGCTACCTGCCCGCGTGCAGCCCCAACGGATCGTTGGGATCGACCCCTTCCCGGAAGAGTTTACGTCGATCCAGATCGGCCACCCGGTAGACCAGCCCCAGCCAATTGTTAAAAATAGCTCTGGCTGTGTCGCCCCAGGTGTTGTCCAGTTCGGGCAGCATGGCGTTTTCGGGGAAAGGGGGCGGCACAGTGCCCCGGCGTTTGGCAACCTGCACCATCTCGCGGTAGGCGTCGGCCACCGCAGCCACTTGGGGCGAAAAGTAATTGTCCGGGGCCGGGGGGTAGTCCTCCCGCTCGCCATGATAATAGCGGTGTACCTCTCGCTTGTACTCCTTGAGCAGACTATTGATGTCATACTCCGGGTGGCCCTGAAAATAGATCACCCGGAAGTGATCCGCGCTCACGGCCATATGCACTCCCGCCTCTGCGCTCTCCACCAGAATCGACAGCCCAGCGGCGATGAACTGCTCCCGGCTGATCTCGTTGAAACGAGAATGGGGCACATCGAAACGGGTATTAATGTCGCTGAGCAGCGGGTGATAGGGATGCAACACCCGGTGGTTGAAAACGCCCCAGCGCTTGAAGCCAAGAGGTTGACGCTCGACCCCATGAAACTGCTGCAACAGGGCGTGGGTTGCTAAACAAGAACAGAGTACCGACGCCACATTTTCCGAAGCCCAGGCCATCACCTCGGAGAGAGGCTGCCAAAAAGGTTCGTTCTCCAGGGCCGGGTTGCTTACATTCGCCCCAGTGATGATCAGCGCATCCAGCCCTTTCTCCTGCGCGTTCTGAAACGTGCTGTAGTAGCGGTCGATGTACGCTTGGCTCTCCGGGCTGCGGGACAACCCCGGCACAGAGAATGGGTGAACGAAGAACTGGGCAATCTGATTAGAACTTCCCACCAGCCGCATAAACTGCTGTTCGGTCACTTGCAGCGCGGCGTCGGGCATCATATTCAGCAGGCCGATATGCAGCTCG
>JAHEML010000957.1 GCA_024643705.1 Caldilineaceae bacterium
GCTTTCTCTTCACAGGGATCATTGCCGGGCCGTATGTGTTGCAGTTGCTCTCGGTGGACGCGGCCCACAAGCTCATCTTTCTAGAAGAAGTAGCCCTGGCCTTTATCGCCTTTGCCGCGGGCAGCGAACTCAACTGGGAAGAGGTACGCCATCGCCTTCGCAGCATCGGTCTAATCACCGGCGGGCTGGTGGTTACCACCCTGGTGCTGGGCACTCTCGCTGTCCTCGGCTTGGCCGATTTTATTCCCTTTCTGCAAGAAATGCCCACGGCCAGCCGAATTGCCGTGGCGATTCTGGCTGGAGCGATCCTGATCGCCCGCTCGCCTTCGGGCGCGATTGCGGTGATCAACGAACTGCGGGCCAAAGGGCGCTTCACCCAAACGGTGCTGGGCGTCACGGTCATTATGGACGCGGTCGTCATCACAATTTTTGCCATCAACGCATCCATCGCCGATGCACTGCTGACCAATGTGTCTCTTTCGCCCTCTTTCCTGCTCCTGCTCCTGGCCGAGCTGACCGTCTCCATGTTGCTGGGTTTCGTGGTGGCCTGGTTGATCCGCAGGGTATTGATCTGGAATAGCCGGGTGAACAAATTCCCCTTTATTCTGCTTCTGGGCTACAGCGTCTTTATCCTGGCCGAGCAGGTTCGCCACTACAGCCACGACAATCTGCCCTTCGAGTTTCTGCTGGAACCCCTGCTGATCTGCATGGTGGCTGGCTTTTTGGTTGCTAACAGCGGCAAACAACGCAGCCAGGAATTTGCCGATATTCTCCATCTTAACGCATTGCCCGTCTATATTGCCTTCTTCACAGTCACGGGGGCATCGTTGCAGTTGGATGTGCTGGCCTCTACCTGGCCCATCGCCCTTGCACTTTTTGGCGTGCGGGTTGTCTCAATCTTTCTCGGCTCGTTTGCAGGCGGAACCCTGGCGGGCGAACCGGCTTTTCACAACCGGATTCGCTGGCTGGCTTTCATCACCCAGGCCGGTGTGGGGTTGGGGCTGGCGCAAACTGTTGCCGTCACCTTTCCCGATTGGGGCCAATCTTTCGCTACCCTCATCATTTCGGTCATCGTCCTCAACGAAGTGATTGGGCCATTGCTCTTCAAATGGGCCATCAATCTGGCCGGAGAAGCCCACCCCCGTGGAGCTACGCCAGACTTTGACGGCAACAGGGACGCGCTGATCTTTGGACTGGAAGGACAGGCGCTTACGTTGGCCCGACAATTGATGGCCCACAATTGGAATGTGCGTGTGGCCTCGCGCAGCGCAAAACAACATGACTTATCCGAAGTGTCGGACGTGCAGATTGTCCCGATTGACGATCTAAGCCTGGAAACCCTGCGCAGCCTGGACGCAGGCAAAGCCGAGGCGATTGTGACTATGCTCTCGGATGATGAAAATTATCAGATTTGCGAATTGGCCTATGAACATTTCGGCACGGACCGGCTCGTCACACGGCTCCACGAACGGGAGAATTTCGAACGGTTCCACGCATTGGGCGCGCTGATTGTCGACCCAGACACAGCCATGATCGGCCTGCTAGAACACTTTGTGCGCTCGCCTGTGGCTACGTCGCTTGTGATGGGGATGGAGGAAGGGCTGGACGTGGTGGATTTGGAGATGCACAACAGCCAACTGGAGGGCAGAGCCATCCGCGACCTGACCCTGCCCGTGGATGTGCTCGTGCTTGCTGTCAGCCGAGACGGACACACGATCCGATCCCACGGCTACACCCGGCTGCACCTGGGGGATCGGGTGACGGTGGTCGGCTCGGACGAGAGCCTGGAGCAGCTATCCCTGCGCTTCGAAGAACAGAGATAGACGGGTTACACAGCCACCTTTGCCCAGACAATCCGCTCGCGCCGCCAGGTGTAGCTGACAGCCAGCCCGCCATCTGCCGTGGAGATGATGGCGGGATAGGAGTATTCGCCTGCATCGGTTTCCAAGTCCAAGTGTTCCGGCCAGGTTCGCCCATTGTCGCGGGAGAGAAGGATAGAGAGCGGCGTACGCTCTCGACCCGCCACCGGGTTGCAAATCAGCG
>JAHEML010000168.1 GCA_024643705.1 Caldilineaceae bacterium
CCAAACCCTCTATAATCTACGCGATCAGGTGACGGAGATTGCCATCACCCTGGGCAGTGTGGGCCAGGAAGATCGGATCATCGCTGATCTGCAGAAAGCATTCCCCAACGCCGAAGTTGATTCGTGGGCCACCCTGCGCCCCGAAATCACATCGGCCTTGAGTTCCAAACTGGTCTATACAACCGCCTTTGGCTTTATCATTATCTTCATCGCCAGCATTGGCATCCTGAATATCCAACTGATGGCCGTTTTTGAACGGACCCGGGAGATGGGGGTTTTGGCTGCCCTGGGGATGAAAGGGCGGCAGATCACCAACCTTTTTCTGTTGGAAGGGACTCTGATCGGTCTGATAGGCGCTGTGATTGGCTGTTTGTTGGGCGCGGGGATAGTGGGGCTGATTGGCAACGTTGGCCTGGATATCAGCTCCATCACCAACGCCGATATGGGCGAGATCAGCGTGCTCATGGGCGAACGGCTCTATCCCAGTGTCAGCCTGGCCGATACACTCAACCGGGGCATCACCGTGGTGATTATTGTGGCCCTGGCTTCTCTCTATCCCGCGTGGCAGGCATCCCGCAAGGAACCAGCCGAAGCACTGCATCACGTGTAGGTACTGCGTATTCCGTACTGCGTGTAACACATGTTGCGTCGATGCTCTACCGCTCAAACGCTCTTTCGTTCCAACGCTCTACCGCTACCGCTCAAACATTCATAGGAGTATCAGATGGCGTCTGGAAAATTGTGGTCGCTGGCTTTGCGGGGGTTGTTGCGCAACCGACGGCGCTCCATTCTGTCTTTACTGGCTGTCTCTCTGGGGCTGGCCCTGCTCATATTCATCAACGCCTTTATCGCTGGCGTCATCGACGATTCGCTCAACAACAGCATTCGCCTACGCACGGGCCACATTCAAATTCGCGCCGAGAGCTACCGGGACGAAAAGGTGAGCTTGCAATGGCAAGATCTATTGAGCGATCTGGATACGCTGATGACGCGAGTCGATAGCAGCCCAAACCTGGTGGCCGCAGCGCCCGTACTGTGGGCAGGGGGCGTGCTTGGCACAAAGGACGATTCCGCCGGCTTGCAAGTGGTGGGCATCGACGTAGACTCGGACCTCTACCGCCCGATTCGGGAATCGGTGGTGGCAGGTGCCTTCCTGGCGGCAGACGACCGCAACGGTATTCTTGTGGGCCGCAGGCTGGCCGACAGCATGGGCATTGGGGTGGATTCCACCATCTCGCTGACAGTTGTCGATTCGGACGGCGTACCCCAGGATGCCTTCTTTACGGTGCGTGGCCTCTTCTCGACCGGGATTGTCACCTACGACGAAAACTCGGTCTTTCTCCCACTTGGCAAGGCCCAGGCACTAACCCACACCGAGGGCCATGCCAGCGCGGTTGTCATGTTATTGGATGATCCGGAGGCTGCCGAGGGGGTGGCTGTCGGGTTGCGGGGGCCGGGCCTCTCGGTACAGACATGGGCGGACCTCAATGGCTCCTTTTTGTCCACTCTCCAAACAGCTCAGGGTTTCTATCTGATTTTGGATCTGATCGTGATGCTGATTACCGCGGTGGTCATCGCCAACACCTTGCTCATGTCTGTCTTCGAGCGCTTCCGCGAGATCGGTATTCTGGCGAGCCTTGGTATGAAAGGGCGTCAGGTGATCCAGATGTTTCTCTACGAAGCAACCCTGTTGGGTCTGGCTGGGGTTGGGGTTGGGGTGCTGCTGGGGGGAGCAATCGTCTGGTATCTGACGCGATACGGTCTTTATTTGGGCGACGATGCCGCCAGTGCAGCGGGCGAAACCTACGCTATGAGTTCGACGATCTATGCAGCTTTTGTTCCCAGCCACTTTGTCTTTCTTTCCCTTGCCACACTCGCGGTAACCATCTTGGCCTCGCTCTATCCGGCCTCGTTTGCCGCCCGCAAAGAACCTGTGGATGCGTTGCGGGCGCTGTAGAGCTAGACGACCGCTAGTATACGACCGACAACCAGTCAACCATATTCAATCAGTAGGGGGACAACCCATGCAGGCGATTCACCTGGAAAAGGTTACAAAGATATACCAGATCGGCGAAATTGAGACCCGCGCCCTGGACGGTGTCACCATCGACTTCGACGCGGGCGAGTTCACCGCGTTGGTGGGGCCGTCTGGCTCTGGCAAAACGACCATGCTGCAACTCCTCGGTTGCCTGGACAAGGCCGACAGCGGGGCAGTCTTTATCAATGGTACCGATGTGGGGACCCTAAGCCCCAACAAGCGCGCCGAATTGCGCAGCGCCGAAATCGGCTTCATTTTTCAATTCTTCGCGCTGATCCCTGTGCTCGACGCCTACGAGAATGTGGAAATGCCTCTGCTGTTGGCCGGTGTGCCTGCCAAAGAGCGCAAAGAACGGGTGACCGGGCTGCTGGAGGCCGTGGGATTGGCCGACCGTATGAAGCACCGACCCGACCAGATGAGCGGCGGGCAGCAACAACGGGTCGCCATTGCCCGTGCCCTGGCTCCCCGACCACTGATGGTGCTGGCCGACGAGCCGACAGCCAATCTGGATACGGCCAACGGTGAGCAGGCCATGGAGATTATGCAAAAGCTAAACAGGGAGACCCGAACTGCCTTTATCTTCGCTACCCACGATCCCCGCGTCGTCTCCTATGCGCGCCGGGTGGTACAAATGCGGGACGGACGCATTGTAGATGACCGAATTGTGGGTGATGGCGCAATGGGTGATGGTGTAACGAGTGAACGTGTGGCTGTCGCCAGTGTGGGAGCAGCGGGATGATCCTGGGTCGAAATTTCCCAACCTTGTTGTTGTTGCCTATTTGCTTGCTGATGGCTGGGTGCAGCGGCCTTTCGCAGCCCACTCCCACACCTGTACCCACCTTGCCCCCGGCTGTCTCCCAACCTGTGGGTAGCGTTGCCAGGGCTGCTGGCGTCGTTGTGCCTGCACAAAAGGCACTGCTGGGGTTGTCCGGCGCGGGCAGGGTCGTTTCCATTCCGGTGGCTGTGGGCGATCAGGTCGCAGCAGGCGATCTGCTGATGCAGTTGGAGGACAGCACAGCCCAGGCCCACTTGGCCCAGGCCCAAGCCGCGCTTTTGCGCAGCCAGGCCAATCTGGCCGCGCTGCAGGCGGGGCCACAACCGGCACAAGTGGCGGCGGCCCAAGCCCGGCTGGATGGGGCACAGGCCCACCTGAATCAGCTAACCCTGGACAGATTACTCACCCCAGCTACACCCAGCCAACTGGCCGAGGCACAGGCACTGGTGCGCAGCGCCCAGGCTGAGCTGGATTTGCTCTCGGCTGCAGTGCCACCTGCGGCCATTGCCGGAGCCGAAGCCGCCATTGCCGAAGCAACCGCCGGGGTGCAGAGTGCACAAAGCGCCCTGGCCGACACAGCCCTGCGCGCGCCCTTTGCCGGGACGATCACCGCCTTGCAGATTGCCCAGGGCGAAATGGCTTTGCCTGGGCAGCCCGTGGTCACGTTGGCCGATCTGGGGCGGCTTCAGGTGGAAACCACCGATTTGAGCGAACGGGATTTGGGTCAGGTGTCGGCGGGTACACAGGTTGTCGTCTATGTGGATGCGTTGAATCGGGAACTGGGCGGACATATAATCCGCATCGCTTTGCAATCAACCACCGCGGGCGGCGACGTAGTCTACCCGCTCACCATCGAGCTGGGCGAACAGCCCCCCGAACTGCGCTGGGGCATGAGTGTGGATGTAGAAGTGCGGGCGCCTTAAATGATGCAAAATGACGTTTTTGATTGGCAACGCTTTGTGATATATTTTTTCTACGGTGATGACAGCAGTAACAAAAGAAGTGACGACAGATACGATTTGTCCACCGTGATGGTCTTGCAGCCCGATTGTGCTTAGAATGGTTGACCAGGAGGAAATACAATGGGTAACAAAGAACAGAAGCCGCAGAAGAACGAGAAGAAGAAGCCCCAGATGACGTTGAAGGAGAAAAGGGCGGCCAAACAGGAGAAGAAAGCACCCAAGAGCGGGCTTGGCACCAAATAGTTTGGCATGTCAACTGCACAGAATCTGCCCTATTTAGGTGGTAAGACTGGGCAACTCACGATAAAAAAAGGGAGGGGGGATTGAATCTCGGCACCGAGATTCAATCCCCCCTCCCTTTTTTTATCGAATGTTTGTATCTTCTCAACAAACCGGGGACCAGTCAGGCCAGCCAATCGCGAGTAAGGGATAGAGGGAGTAAATACGCCGATTGAGTAGGCGATAGGTCAAGGCAGAATACAAGTTCAGGTCGCATCGCCCGGGTGCCCTCTGGGCGCGAAATCAAGGATTTGCGGCTGTTCGGGCCGACTAAATTTCGATAAACTACCTGAAGGCGTCACTCAACCGGCGTCGGCCCTCACTGTTACCTACTCGACATTGCCCTGGGGCCAATTTCACCTTGCTTTTGATAGTGTTTGCGCTGTGATACACTATTCTGACTCCCCCATTACACTAACCTGATACCCCAGAGCCAAGGAGGCCAGCCCGTGATCATTTCCAGCCCATTCCCCACCGTCTCCATCCCCGAAATCCCGCTCACCGACTATGTGCTACAAAATGCAGCCCGCTTTGCCGACAAGCCCGCGCTGATCGACGGCCCCAGCGGTCGTACACTGACATATGGCCAACTGGCCGGGGCTATTCGTCTGGTGGCCGCGGGCTTGCATGCGCGTGGATTCAAAAAGGGGGATGTCTTCGCTATCTACAGTCCCAATATCCCCGAATATGCCATCATTTTTCACGCGGTGGCAATGCTGGGGGGCATCAACACCACGGTCAATCCGCTCTACACTGCCGAGGAACTGCTCTTTCAACTCAACGATGCCGGGGCCACGTTTCTGATCACCATTCCGCTTTTTCTGGAAAAGGCCCAAGAAGCCGCGGCACAATCCGCGGTGAAAGAGATTTTTGTCTTTGGCGAAGCAGAAGAAGCCACACCCTTTGCCGCCTTGATGCAAAGCGGCGGCGACGTGCCCCCGGTGGAGATCGACGTTCACAACGATCTGGTCGTCTTGCCCTATTCCAGTGGAACCACGGGTCTGCCCAAGGGTGTGATGCTCACCCACTACAATCTGGTGGCGAACATGGCCCAGGTCGACGGCGTCCCCTTGGATGTTTATCGTATTCGGCCGGAGGATGTGCTCATGGGGCTGTTGCCCTTCTTTCATATTTACGGAATGCTGGTCATCCTGAACTACAGCCTGGCGAGGGGCGCAACGGTTGTTTCTGTACCCCGTTTCGATCTGGAACAGTTTTTGCAGGTCGTACAGGACTACAAACTGACTATCATCCATCTTGTGCCGCCGGTGCTGCTGGCCTTGGCCAAACACCCAATTGTGGACAAGTACGATCTCTCCCACCTGCGCCTGATCAACTCTGGCGCGGCCCCCCTTGGCTTGGACCTGGCAGCGGCGGCGGCGAACCGGCTTGAGTGTTACGTTCTTCAGGGTTACGGCCTGACGGAGACCAGCCCGGTCAGCCACTATGGGGTGGACCCAGTAACCGGCGACATTTCATCTGTTGGGCCACCAGTCCCCAACACAGAATGTCTGGTGGTAAATGTAGAGAGCGGTCAGTCCGTGGGGCGAGGCGAATTGGGCGAGGTCTGGATTCGAGGCCCCCAGGTGATGCAGGGCTACTTGAACAATCCAGAGGCCACCGCTCACACAGTTGATGCTGAGGGTTGGCTGCACACCGGGGATATTGGCTATGCGGACGACCACGGGTATTTCTATATCGTGGATCGGCTCAAGGAGCTGATAAAGTACAAGGGCTTTCAGGTCGCCCCAGCCGAACTGGAAGGGCTGCTTCTCTCTCACCCAGGCGTTGCCGACGTAGCGGTGATCCCCAGCCCGGACGAAGAAGCGGGCGAAGTGCCAAAAGCGTTTGTGGTCAAGCGGGGCGATCTGAGCGCCGAGGAAGTGATGGCATTTGTTGCCGAGCGGGTGGCTCCTCACAAAAGGGTACGGTTGGTGCAGTTTGTGGATTCTGTGCCCAAGTCCGCGTCGGGCAAAATTTTGCGCCGGGTGCTGGTAGAAGAAGAGCGAACCCGGCTGCTTTAGAAGGAACCTATCCGACGCGAAGAGGCTGAGGATACTTTGATCCTCAGCCTCTTCGCGTCTCTGCGTCAAAACTTTTCCATTACGTCTCCATAGAACGCCAAATATCCAATTTGCGCTGGGTGCGCACAATGATTTCGTCGGTGAAGTCGGTGGTCGACGCATGGCCGCCCAGGTCTGGCGTACGAAAACCATCCAGCACAGCCTCCATCATCGACTCCCGAATAGCTCTGGCAGCCAAGTCGGATTCGGAACTTTCAATTTGCTTAAGAAGGGCGGCCGCGGCCAAGAACATCGCCATGGGGTTGGCGATATTTTTCCCCTGTAGCGAAGGGGCGGTTCCGTGGGGGGCTTCGGCCATGATCGTCTGCACATGGAAATTTTTGTCGAAGGAGAGCAGCAGAGACTCGGCCCCGGCAATCGAGCCGAACATTTGCAACACCAGATCGCTCATGCAGTCGCCGTCCCGGTTGAGGGTGGGAATGACCAGTGGCTCGCCGGCTTTGGTGAGCAGCAGGGCGTAGGTGGCGTCAATGAGCTGCGGCTCGTAGCGCACGGTTGGGTAGCGCTTGGACGCAGCGTCCATCTCCTCTTTCAACATCCCTTCGTAGACAGGCGAAACCGTATATTTTGGCCCGCCAAAGACCTTAGAGCCGGAGCGTTGCGCCCGATAAAAGGCGTATTCGGCCACGGCATGGCAGCTACTGCGGCTGATCTTCTCCACCCGATAGGCCCATTCGTCCCCATCTGGCCCAATCTCCCGGCGCTCTTCTGCGCCATAGGCATCGCCCACAGCCATGCGTACCACGGTGATGGGCGCATAGACACCGCCCACTGGCACAACCCCTGGTATGCGTCGCCCGGTGCGTACGATCACCTGACCATCTACCTGGTTGCGTAAAATCGCGTTGGGGCTGCCCACATCGCCAGCTTTCTCCGGGGTGATGGTGGCGGCTTTCAATCCATATCCTGATTTTCGCATAGCCAACGCTGCGTCCATGACAACCTGGTTGTTGGTGGCGCGTCGATTTGCCAGACTGAGATCGAAGGTAGCGAATTGCAGGGGGGTCGCAATCACAGATGGATCGAGCAGGCGCAGGGTTTCATCCAACAATTCTTGCCCGGTCTGGTCTCCCTGCATTACAACAATAGTCGGGACACTGGGACTCTTCTCTGTTTTCTTCATCGATATCGATTCCTCATTTCAGGTAAAACCGAAAAAGGTTTTGAAAAAGAATGGCTCTACAGGATTTCAGGTGGCTGACGAAGGCTAGCGGCAGTTGAGTAGTAG
>JAHEML010000169.1 GCA_024643705.1 Caldilineaceae bacterium
GCCCCGTTGATCCGTGTCAAGCCGACAACTTCCCGCGTCCACTGCCCGGCTTTTCAGGATAAGATCGTAGGCATAGGTGTCGGCCCCGGTGCGAGCGAGGCTGGCCCATTCCTGGGTGTCCGCCAGAATGTTGCTGCTGGTGTCGCCCAGCAGCGTGCAGCTATCCAGATCGCCTAGCAGGTTGTGGCCGCCAGAGTCGATCCGTCCCAGGCAGTTGGCCCCCAGGGGCGCGCCGTTGGTCGAGAGAATTGTGTTGACCGCGCTCACGTTGCCGCTGGCGCTGTGAATCCCGCCGCCTTCCCGGTTGGCCCCGTTGCCCACAATCGTCACATTGTGCAGCGACGCCGTGCCGTTGTCGCTGGAGAGCGCGCCACCCATTACGGCGTGGTTGCCGCTGAAGGTGCTGTTCTCTGCCGTCAACGTGCTGTTGCGTAGATGGACACCGCCGCCGTAGCCTTGGGTGTCACCATCACCTTCGGCCAGGTTGTCTGTCAGCGCGCTTTGGCGAATGGTGATGTCGCTCTCGTGGGCCATCAGGCCACCACCGTTGCGGGCGTTGTTTCCGGCTAGAGCAACCTCTGTGGCGTTGATCTCCCCATTGACCACCAGGATCGCGCCCCCATCGTCACCGACAACCGCACCGCCGGACAACATCAGCTTGTGCAGGGTCAGAGATGCCCCGTTGACCTGTATCACCCGGCTGAGTCCGTTGGCGTTGACAATCGTCCTGTCCGGGCTGAGGCCGAGAATGGTCAGGTCGTCGCTGATCAGCAGGGGCGCGCTTGCAGCCCGCAGGCGTCCGGCTTCTTCGCTGATGTTGAGTTGATGCACCCCATAGCCCAGAGCAATCGTCTGGGAGCCAGCCAGGGCATTGGCCTCTTCCACCGCGGCGCGCAGGGTGCAGCCGCTGCTGGCGCTGCAGATGCCATCGCCAGGGTTGATGTCGCTGCCCTCTTCCAGGCTGGTGATGTGGAAGTCGGCGCTGGGCAGCAGGGCCAGGTTGACCAGCAGCTTGTTGTTGTCGGGGATGGCCTCTGGCGTGCTGCTCTCCACGCTGCTTTCCACGGCCACTTCGTCGCCCACTTTCAGGCTGTTGTTCAGCGCCACTGTGATGATGACCTGGGTCTGGCTGCCCGCGGCCAGGGAGCCGATGGGGCAGTTGAGGCTACGGCCATTGGCCGTGCAGTTAAACGAACCACCGTTCACCTGCACTTGCTGGTAGGTGGCTCCGGCTGCCAGGTTTTCCCGCAGCACCACATTGGCTGCTGCGCCGCCGCCCACGCTTGGGGTGCGGTTTTCCACAGTGAGCGCGTAGGTCAGGCTGCGCCGATTTGCGGGTACAACCGCGTCTCCAGCGCGTTGGAGCGCCAGGTCAACCTTGTCCTGCACCAAGACATTCTTGGTTGTGCAGCCTTGCAGCCCGCCCTGGTCCGTCGCGCAGATTTCCAGCGTTTTGTTGCCGGGGCTGGTGTAGGTGTGAAAGCCAATGACAGTGCTGGTGATGGTGGTGTCGGGCAGAACCAGCGGCCCGCTCAGGCTTCCATCTTCCAGAATTTTGCCCGTGCTTTCACTCACGCCGTCGCCCCAATTCACCAGCAGAGAGTGAGTGTCCTCGGTGTCTGCATCTACAATTACCGCGTCCAGGTTAAAGGGGAAGCCCGTGCCAGCGGCCAGGGGATCGGTGCGTACCACCACCATCGGTTGGTCGTTGGTCGCGGTCACGCTGATGGGTACGGTCATGGGTTCCGAGTCCGCTTTGCCATCGTTCACCACAAAGGTGAAGGCGTCGTCGCCGAAGAAGTCGGCCTGGGGTGTGAAGGTGCGCGGGGCCGTGCTGCCGCCGCTTACGGTTCCGTAGCTGGGCTGCACAGTCACCCGATAGGTCAAGGTGTCCAGGTTGCCATCCAGGTCGTAGCCGCCCAAGGTGATGCCCACGGGCGTGTCCTCGGTGGTTGTCACCACCAGCCCGGCCACCGCCTGTGGCGGGCGGAAGTTGCGGCTCACGTTGATGTTGACTGTGGCCGGCGCGCTTTCGATCAGCTCGCCCTCTGCCGTGCGGAAGCCGTCGGTGGCCCGGAAACGGAAGCTGTCTGGCCCCACGTAGTTCGCGTCGGATTGGTACTCCACCCAGGCGGAGGTGTCGTCGATGCTGTGGATGACGCTGGCCTCGAAGACGTGGACAAGTTCGCTGTCGATGTCGAGAATGTAGAAATTGTTGGAGTTGACAGCGATGTTGGTTGGGCTGCCAAAATCACCCAGTACAAAGCCGCTGCACCCAGGGCAGGTGGAGACGGAACGGGCCTCGCCCGCGAAGATGCCATCGCTGTTGAAGCGCTGCACCCGCTGGTTGCCGCTGTCGGCCACGTAGAGCACATCTTTCGGGTCCATGGCAAGGGCTGCGATATTGTTGAACTGGCCTGGCCCGCTGCCGGAGAGATCGCCCTCCACCGCGCAGGTGTCGTCGGTGCAGCGGAAGCCGATACTGTGGCCGTCGATGTAATTGCAGTTGGGGCCGCTGCTGCATTTGCCCGCCCAGCCGATCAGCTCGCCCAGGGTGACGCTGCCGTCCGCGTTATTGGTGGCCGGGGCGAATTTGTAGATGCGGTGGTAGCGGGTGGCCGAGGTTGTGGGATCGGCGGCCACATAGACCGCGCCGGTGCTGTCGGTGGTGATGTCTTTGATGCCCCACAGCTTCATGGCATCTGCGCCCACGCCGGGGTAGTCGCCCCATTTGGTGGACTGAATGATGGAGAGGGAATAGGCGGGCGTGCCCAGCAAGTCCAGACAATCTTCCGGCCCTTTGGAGGTGGTGTTGTTGCATTCGGCAGGGCGGAAAGCAGCCAAGCCGGTCAGGTTTTGCGCGCCGATCACGTAGAGCACATTGTTCTTGGTGTCCCAGGCTGCCGAGCGGGCATTCTTGAATTCCGGGCCGCGCCTGGTGTTGTCGACGCCGACAAAGATGTCGTTGATCTCGTTCCAGAGGGTGTAGGTGCGTAGCTGGACAATGGGCTGGCTGCTGTTCTGGGGCTGGGTGGTGTAGACATCCACCAAGCTGTTGCCCGTGCTACTGCCGTCGCTGTTGGTTGCCAAAATTGTCCCCTGGCCCACGTTGAAGTTGATGTCCCGCAGGGGGCGGCTGTCGCTGCTGCGTTCGATCTCGCCCACGTACAGCCCATCCTGATTCCAGACGGAGATGCGTTCGCTGGTGGTGGGGGAGATGGTGCTGCCGCCGGGGGTGCACTTGCGATAGGCGCTGTCGTAGATATAGGTGTAGCCGCCGTCGTCCACGGCGATGTACTTTTGGCCGCCCCCGTTCCAGCTCACAAAATCTTTGGGCAGGTCCCGGCGACTAATGTCTTCGGCACAGAGAGCCTTGATGTAATCGCGCATGGCCTGGGGGCTGGCCGCCACCTGCCAGGCAAATTCCTCGCCCTCTTTGGCGGCAATCTCCGGGCTGTAGCGGGCGGTCATGCGGTAGTCGTTGATGAAATAGGGGTAGAGGGGCGCGATGAAGAAGCCGTTGTCGGGCTGCTTGTCCACGGTGAACCAGAGCGGGTCGGGCGGGGTGTTGCCATCTTTGCCTCGCACAGTGATCTTGATCGGTTCGTCGGCAATGGCCTGGATAGTGTCGGCACCGCTGATGGGGGTGGCTGTGGCAGGCAGGTTGGTCCCCGGTGCTTTGATGTTGACCAGTTGCTGCTTGGTCTCCGATCTGTTGCGTGAGCGATCCGTTGCAGACCAATCCACGTAATGGATGCCCGGCCCAAAGATGGGCCATTGGCTGCCCTGGGTTGTGCCGCTGGCGGTGTAGGTGATGGTGGGGCGCAGGTCGGCCACGTCAAAGACCTGGGGCGTGCCCAGAGCTACCTCGACGCCGCCGGTCGATTCCATGATGACCGGGGGCGGGGGCAGGATGATGGGGGCCAGGGTGTCCTGCACAATCACTGTTTGGCTCTTGGTTGCCGTGTTGACGCCGCCGGTTGGGGTGGCTGCGCCGTTGTCGCTGGCCTTCCATTCGATGGTGGCCGAGGGCAGGGGCTTGCCGTTTTCGTCGATTTGCAGGGGCCAGAAGGATGGGGTGTTGTAGGTCAGCTTGGGGTCCAGATCGCAATCGTCGCTGGCCTTTACCACCGCCAGCAGGCCGGGTACAGTTGCGCTGGCCGACGCGCCGCCGGGCAGGAATGCCTCGACTGTGACCACGTCATCCGCCCCGGTGATTGTGGGGTTGGTGTGATCCTGGATGTACATCTTTTGCTGCGCAGTGGTGGTGGCGTTTGGTTCGCCGCTGACAAAGTAGGGTTGGCGCAGCTTGTTGGCCGCGGTGGCAGTTTTTAGTGCTAGCTTCTTGGCGATATTTTTTGCTAATTGTTTCACGAAGGCGTTCTTGGTGATCTCTTCCACTGCCTCTTGTGTCACCTCTTTGCCCGCCTTTTTGAGTTGTTCCTCGGCGGCTTTGACCGCGGCTTCCTTACGGGCTTTGTGCGCGGCCGGGGTATCGCTGGCAACGCTCAGCAGAAAGGTGGGGAACCAGTCGAAGGCCGAGATGAAGGTGTCGGCTTGCCAGTTTAGGGTGTAGCTGCCCGGGCGAAAGGTGACAGTCTTGTCGCTCACCCGGGTGCCCGGATGGCGCAAGGTGATAAAGACATCCGAGTTGTAGTGATATACCTCCGGGTTGCCCACGCCTCCCCAGTTCCCCGGCGCCCATTCCGATAGCTCGAAGGGCAGCACGATGCCGTAGATGTTGGAATAGGAACCGTAGACTTCGTTCTCGAAACGCCCATATTCGCTGTCGATCAGGTCTTGCAGATAGGGGCGCAGCACTTGGGGGATATTGTGCTGTTCCAGCAACAGGCTAAAGAGCTTGTCGTCGAGCAGATGCAGCTCGTTCCAGGTGGCATTTAGGGGCAGGTTCAGGTTGTAGACACAGCCGGCCGGTGGCGGCTTGATAATTGTTTCGGGTGCAACCAGGTGGGGCGGGCAGCCTTTCAGCGCCAGGTTTGCCCCATACTCCGCCATGTCTGCCGCAGTCTTAAAGCCGGGGATGGGCAAAGGGATCAGCGAGGCGATGCTGGCCGCAATGTGGGCTATTTTGAAGGGGGTGATGCACTCTTTCGGTGTATCAAATGCGACGGCTTGCGGGCCATTTGCCGTGGATGCTGTCGCATTTGGGCTGCTGCCCGTTGGTGCGGCTTCCTGGGCCAACACGGCGCTGTTGGTCATCCCCAGCAGCAGGCCCAAGCAGAGCAGGAAAGGCAGCAAGATGCGGTGTGAATAGGTGAACATGCGAGTTTTCTCCTCTATCCTTTGTTTGTTGTCGAACCCATTTCTCGAATTTATTTCTCGATCTGTTTTTCTGTTCTATTTTTCCGGCCTATTTTCCAGCGAGCGGGTGTGAAGGGCAAGAAAGTTGGTCAGCGCCTGCAATCCCCGAAATTCGTGGCGGGTGCTTCCATCCGGGCTTTCCAACGTAAAATACCAGACAGGCTGCCCGCCATTCTCCAGCCAGCGCAGACGAAGAAGATAGGCATAGGGCCGTTCGGGTGGATGGCGCATGGGCAATGTCCAGTCGGTATTGGTACGGGTTTCATCACTCTACCCGGCAACCGTGACTGAAACGTGACTGACCGAACAACCCGGCATCAAGTTCGCTTGGGCGAGGGTCTTGCCTCCGCTATAATAGCGGCCAAGGTAGCCCAACAGAGTGGGAATTTGAACAATATGATTTTGTAGGTGCGGTTTTTAACCGCACAGCCAACAAAAATGCTTTCGATAAAAAAGGATAAATCTGGGGTTTGTGCCATGTCCTCCATTCAACTGAACCTTCTCGGCCCCGTGCAGATCATGCGCGGCAACAGCCCAATTTCCAGCGTCACCTCGCCCAAAATAATCGCTCTGCTCGCCTACCTGGCCGTGGAACATGGGCAAACTCACCCCCGCGAAGCCCTGTCCGAGCGACTCTGGCCCGGCTCCACCACCGGGCGACAGAATGTGCGCCAATCCCTTAGCCGCCTGCACAAAAGCCTGGATCAAGCTGCCAGTGACACACCTTTCTTGTTGAGCGACCGCCACACCATCTCGCTTAACCCGGCCGCGCGCCAGCTTGTGGATGTCAACGAATTTGTCGCGGGGCTGGAGCAGGTGCGCAACCACAACCATGCCGATCTGCCCTCGTGTGCCATCTGCTGCGCCCAATTGGAGCAGGCAACCGCGCTCTACCGAGGAGATTTTCTGGCCGGACTTTACACCGACAGCCCGGATTTTGACGAATGGGTTCTCTTGCGCCGGGAATGGCTGCGCCAGGAAGCTCTGTGGGCGCTGGATATGTTGACCCAGCACGCACTGGCCCAGCAGTATGACGAGCAAGCTCTGGCGCTGGCCCGCCGCCAATTGGCAATCGACCCCCTGCGCGAAGAGACCCACCGGCAGGTAATGCAATCCCTGGCACGGTTGGGCCGGCCCAGCGAAGCCCTGGCACACTACGATCAAGTGGCTGAACGACTGCGGACAGAGTTGGATGTGGCCCCCGCCGCAGCCACTACAGCCCTATACACCAGGCTACGCGGCGGTTCCTCCCGTTCTGCATCCCAAACACCCCGTCCCCCTGCGCCCAGCCACAATCTGCCCCACCAGTTCACCCCGTTCATTGGCCGGGAGCAAATGCTCGATCTGGTTACTACCCGGCTCGACCGGCAGGAGTGCCGCCTGCTTACCCTGGTTGGCCCCGGTGGCGTAGGCAAGACCCGTCTCGCCATCGAAGCAGCCCGCCGCCTGCTTTCCATCTGGGGCCACGCCATCTTCTTTCTCGATCTCGCCCCCATAGACGATATCGATCATATCCCCTCGGCCCTGACCAACAGCCTGGGTCTCGCTTTGCCGCCCCACGCCCAAACAGAGGCCGAGCGCCGGGATGCGTTCATCCGTCTACTGGCCGACCGGGAAATTCTGCTCGTTCTGGACAATTACGAACATCTGCTGCCCCACACGGATCTGGTTACCGCGCTCTTGCAGGGAACAAGTCGTCTGCGTCTGCTGATCACCTCCCGATCTCCCTTGCATCTGCGCGCCGAATGGCTGGTGGATGTAGAAGGGCTGCCCACCCCACCCGAAAGCCTACCCGCCGAGCAAGCAACAGCCGCGCACTTTGCCTCGATTGCCCTCTTTGAAGAAACGGCGGTACGGGTAAAACATGATTTTGCACCCACCACCCCACAGCGCCAGACCATTGCGCGCATCTGCCGATTGCTGGAGGGAGCGCCCCTGGCTCTGGAACTGGCCGCGGCCCGGGTGCGGGAACTCCCTGTCGAGGCGATTGCCGACGCCATTGCCCATGACTTGGACTTTCTCCACACGGAGATGGTCGA
>JAHEML010000170.1 GCA_024643705.1 Caldilineaceae bacterium
AGAATTGATGCTCCAAACCAGCTACCGCGCATTTGAACATCTGATCCTCTCCCCGTCCAAGCCTGTGCGGCGGGCGGCTATCGGCCTGTTGCTGCTGGCTGGGGCGCTTGGGATCACCCTGCTGGTGGGCGTCGCTGGACCACTGGTCGCACTGGCGCTGGCTGCAGCACTCGTGGGTGGTACGGCGATTCTTCTGGACACCCATTGGGGCTTTGTCGCACTGCTGGCTGTTGCCTTTGGCCTTCCCTTCGCCAGTCTGCCCTTTAGCATCGGGCTTAAACCTACCTTTTTGGATGTGGCCCTGGGCGCGCTCTTTTTTGTCTGGCTGATCAAACTGGTGACAGGCCAGGAGCGGGACTTTCGCGGCTCCCCCATCGGTCTGCTCGTCGGGCTATTTATGCTCATGGCCCTTTTTAGCTTTACCTACGGCCTGGCGCATAGCCCACCCACCAACTTTCTCATCCGCCGATTTGCCGAAATTCTCATCGGCATTGGCCTCTATTTTGCGGTCATCAATACCGTGCGCACCCAAGCCGAACTGGAATGGGTGGCCCGCTGGGTGCTTTTGGGGAGCTGGCTCTGCGGCGCGATTGCCGTGGCCTTCTACGTGATTCCAGAGACGGCGACTGTCTGGATTCTGGACCGACTGGCTCGCTTTGACTATCCTGGCGGTTTCGGTGCCCTGCGCTGGATCGAAGACGATCCCGCGGGAACTATGCGCGCAATTGGCACAGCGGTGGACCCCAACGTATTGGGCGGGATGATGATTTTGGCGGCAGGCGCCATCGCACCCCATATTTTTGCCCGCCGCCCGCTCTTTTCCCGCTGGATAATGCTGCTCATGTTGGCGACTACATCTCTTGCCCTTTATTGGACGTACAGCCGCACGGCCCTTTTTGGCATGGCCGCGGCCCTGGCCTTGCCCGCAGTGCTGAAATATCGACGGCTGATCCCTTTGGCCGTGGGTGGCGGGCTGCTACTCTTTCTGCTGCCCCAAACCCAGGACTATGTGGCCCGTTTGCTGGAAGGATTGGCCGGGCAAGATCAGGCCACGTTGATGCGTTTTGGCGAATACAAAGATGCGCTGATTTTGATTGGCCGCTATCCCTGGTTTGGCGTCGGCTTTACAGGCGTGCCCGACATCGACCTCTATTTGGGCGTGAGTATGCTCTACCTCATCATGGCCGAGAATATGGGGATCGTCGGGGTTGCCATCTTTTTGGCGGCCATGGTCGGTTTTTTTGTGATGCTTTTTCGCACCTGGCGGGCTGGCTTTGCCGCCGAGCGTGAGACCTTGGTTCTCGGTTTTGGCGGCGCGGTGCTGGGTGCTTTGGTCAGCGGGATTGCCGATCACTACTGGTTCAACATGACCTACCCCCACATGACCGTTCTCTTCTGGCTCTACCTGGGCATGGCCGCGGCCACTGTGCTGATTCAGCGGGACAGCGTTGCTGGCGACACACAATCACATAGACAATCACATAGACAATCACATAGACAATTTCGCAGCGAAATGGGTACGCAATGACCATCGAGAACCGGGTGAAAACCGAACCAACCATCGAAACGAATCCAATTGGCACAATCCGCCTGGAACCTCTGCCCGCGCCGGCCAATGGGCGCGGGGCTGGGCAACTGACCCCTGGCCGCCGCCCGGAATGGTTGCGGGTGCGCGCCGCCGATTCTCCCCGCTATCAGGAATTGAAGGGGCTTTTCCGTGGCAAAAGTCTGCACACCGTCTGCGAAGAAGCTATGTGCCCCAATATCGGCGAATGTTGGGGGCGGGGCACAGCCACCTTTTTGCTCATGGGGGATACCTGTACCCGAAGTTGCGGCTTTTGCAAAATCAAGACGGGCCGCCCTGGTACGCTCGACCCGGAAGAACCCCGACGGGTGGGCGAGAGCGTGCAAGCCATGAATCTGCACCACGCGGTTCTCACCAGTGTCAACCGGGATGAACAGACCGACGGGGGGGCGTGGGTCTTTGCCGAGAGCATCCATTGGATTCGCCGGTTGCAGCCCGGCTGTACTGTCGAGGTGCTGATCCCGGATTTTAAGGGGGATTGGGGCGCTTTGCACGTTGTAATGGATGCCAAACCGGAGATTCTCAACCACAACACCGAGACTGTGCCCCGGCTCTACCGCACCGTGCGCCCCCAGGCACGCTACCCCCGCTCCTTGGAACTGTTGCAGCGGGCCAAGGAATTGGACCCGCTGGCTCTGACCAAATCGGGGCTGATGTTGGGGCTGGGGGAAACCTGGGATGAACTTCTGCAGGTGTTGGATGATCTGCGCGCCCACAATGTGGACATCCTCACCCTGGGCCAATACCTGCAACCCAGCCGCTTTCATCTGCCTATTCAGGCCTACTATACGCCGGAGCAATTTGACGTATTGAAAGAAGAAGGCGAGGCGCGGGGGTTCCGCTGGGTGGAGAGTGGCCCCCTGGTGCGTAGCAGCTACCACGCCGACGGGCAAGCCCACCTGAGTCGGCGCAACGATCTGACATAAACGTTCACAAATTGGGCAACTGAAAAAAGCAACGACCCGCCGAGAGCGGGTCGTTGCTTTTTATCCTGGTTATCCATCTTGTTTTTAGCCCGTCCCAAACTGCCGATCGCCCGCGTCGCCCAGGCCGGGCCAAATGAAGCCAGGTGGGAGGCCCGCGCTGGCATCTCCCGCATTGGTCAGCCGTTCATCCACGGCAGCCACATGGATCGACACATCCGGGTATTTGGCATGCAGCGCCGCCACCCCTTCGGGCGCGGCAAGCAACCCCACAAACTTGATCTTCTCCACACCTCTTGACCGCAGAATATCCAGCGCAGCAATGGCCGAACCGCCGGTTGCCAGCATGGGGTCCAACACAAAGCAGGTGTGGGTAGAGAGGTCTGCGGGCAGCTTATTGTAATAGATTACTGGTTGCAGGGTCTCCTCATCCCGATAGAAGCCCAGGTGCCAGACTTCGGCCTGGGGCAACAGATTCAGCATTCCATCCACCATGCCCAGCCCAGCACGCAGAATCGGGACCAGCCCCACCTTCTCGGCGAAGGTGCGCCCTTCGGTCACCGTGAGCGGCGTCTGAACAGAGACGGGCTGGGTGTTCATGTCGGCGGTGGCTTCGTAGGCCAGGATCATCGCCAATTCGTCCACAATTGAACGAAACCGGCGAAAATCAGTGGTTACATCCCGTAGCTGGGTAATCTTGTGGGTGACCAGTGGGTGATTGGAAACATAGAGTAGACCTGACATCATGTTCTCCTGATGATTCCTGGGAATGATGACTCCTGACAAGCGTACGGCGACAAACCTACAGCGATAAACCTACCACCGGGTCGGCGTGCGACCGCGGTTTCTCTTGTTGATGGCTTCCACCTCCCGCTGGCAGTTCATGCACAAAATGGCATCCGGCTTCACTTCCAGCCGCCCAGGTTCGATTGGGTTGCCACAGCGCTCGCACGTGCCATATTGCCCTTTTTCAATCGCGCGCAGAGCGTGTTCGATATCCTGTAAACGCCTCTCCAGCACCGCGATCAATGCTGCCGTCTTTTCCCGCTCAAATATCTCCGCGTCGCCTTCGTCCGGCTCCGTGTCCACTTCGTTGAGCATTGCCGAGCGCAAATTTTCCAGTTCCGATAACACCTGGGAGCGCTCGTTCTGGAGAAAAGCCGTTTCTTTGTCTAGCACTTGTTTCTTAGCCATTCCAATCCTTCCATCATCCCAAAATAGTGATACTCATCCATCCACGCCGGACAGATGTCCCCCTGTGAACTGTATGTGCACCGATCCGAAAGGTGTCAGCTCATTCGATAAAAACGCTGACACCTTATAGCAGTTTTTGGTCATTTCGTCAACATAATTTCCACCCACAATTTCTCTGCATCTCTCTTCTCTGGTATGATACTATAGCACACTCGTTCGGATCGAATTTTGATTCCACTCGGTGTTCATGGCCGATTGGCTACAATCTGCACTGAAAATAGGGCACTTCTTAACGCAAAGCTTGGCTGATCTTATCCGCGGTAATCCGCCCGATCCGCATCATTCGCGTTCTATGTCAAGTTAAACAGATCCACCGTTTGAGGATATTGAGATGGCAATTGACCCTAGCGAACCAAAACGCAGCGCCAAAGAAACCCCCGAACGCGCCATTTCCGGCGAGCCGCAAGCGGGCGATCTGCGGGTAGACTATGCTCTGCGACCCCATTCCTTGGACGAAATGATCGGCCAAGAGCGCCTGCGGGACAAGATGCGCATTTTGGTAGATGCGGCCAAACAGCGGGGCGAAGCATTGGATCACGTCCTGCTCTACGGCCCCCCTGGTCTGGGCAAGACAACCCTCAGCCACATCCTTGCCAGCGAAATGGCCGGCAATCTCAAGCCCACCGCTGGCCCCGCCATCGAAAAAGCGGGCGATCTGGCTGCTATCCTCACCAACCTGCGCAAAGGCGATATTCTCTTCATCGACGAAATTCATCGGTTGGGCCGGGCTGTGGAGGAGATCCTCTACCCGGCCATGGAGGATTTTGTGCTGGACATCACTGTGGGCAGCGGCCCCAGCGCACGCAGCATCCGCCTGAAACTGCCTCGCTTCACTATCATCGGGGCCACCACTCGTCTGGCGCTCATCACCTCTCCGCTGCGTGCCAGATTTGGCGTGGTCGAGCGTTTCGACTTCTACGGCCACGCTGCTCTGCAAGAGATCATCATCCGCGCGGCTGCACTGTTAGAGATGCCCATCGATACCGTCGGCGCACGGGAGATCGCCCTGCGTTCCAGGGGGACGCCGCGTGTAGCCCTGCGCCTGTTGCGCCGGGTGCGCGACTACGCCCAAGTGCGCGCCGATGGAGTGATCAACCAGCAAGTGGCCGACGAAGCTCTGGCTATCCATGAAATTGATCAGTTGGGGTTGGATGATCTGGACCGGCGGGTACTGGATGCCATCATCCACAAGTTCAGCGGTGGCCCGGTGGGCCTGGATACCCTGGCCGCCAGCATCAGCGAGGAAGCCGACACCATTATGGATGTGGTCGAACCCTATCTTCTTCAGCTTGGCTTCTTGGATCGCACACCCCGTGGGCGGCTGGCAACCCGGGCTGCCTATGCACACATGGGCGCTGTCTACACCGAAACACCCTCCCAGGGCGGTCTATTTGGGTAGGCTGCTCTATGCTTGAGCTGTCTGCCACAGTCGGGCCACATTGTCTTCGTGGATGGCCCGACACAGCGGCGTGCGCCGATTGTCTGGCAGCAGGTCGGCGGCCAACTGCTCCACCCGTTCCAGTGCTTCGCCCCGCTCTGCTGCACCTGTGACCATACGCCGCAGCGCGTGCAGATAGCTCACATCCCCAGCCAGCCGCCCCATCACATCTACCCTGTCCCGGCTCATCGACCCCATGCGTGGAATGTACAACTCCATGCGCCGTTGTTTGACCAGTTGGGCCAGCAGACGCAGATTTTCGATGGCATCGCCTCCGTCGGTGTTGGAAGCCAGCCGGGGCAGAGCCATGTCGCTGCCAAACTCGCCACCGCACAGAACACCCAGGGTCGGAAAATAGATCACAGTTCCCGTCTGCTGGCTGTAGACATCCAACAAATGCTCGCCGATGCTGATGTGGGCTACCCCACCCGGTTGGGTTTGCAGCAGGGGCAAGCCGGTCTCCACGGCTTCGCCGGTAAAGAGAACCGCGTTTTCCTCGGCCAATGCGAAGCGCTCGGCCACATCTGCCGGTGGATCGATGAGAAGCAGTCGGTCGGGTGTTCCTAGCAGCCGTGCCATCACAAAAAGCGAATGGCAGGCCGGGTCGCCTTCCGAGAGCAACTCCAACCGTGCGTAGAGTTGGGTGATCTTTGTCACTGATTTTGCCACCAATCATTTGCCAACAGCCCGCCTTTGCGGGGTGCGCCCAGCCTCTCGCCACAGCTACATGTGGCAGGCGCGGCCAGAATCTCCACAAAGCGGGGCAGGGCATCCAGCACCACTTCCAGCCCGATGCTCATGCCTGCTTCGTCAAACGAGGCGTGGCGATCCGCACTCACATCAGACACCGTGGTCAAGCCCGCATAGCAGAGTTCCAGTTCACCGGCCAGGGCGATTTCGGGGACCAGATTTTGCCCCAGAAGATCACCCCCCCATTGGCGAAACATGCGCGCTTCTGACGCCGTCTCCCGGCGCGGGCCGTCCACACCCACATAGACGCACCCAGGAGCCATCGGCAACACCTGGGCCAAAGCCTGGCTCATCTGGGGGCAAACGGGTGGTGTCTGGTGAATGTGGGCCATGCCTTCTGTCTCAAAAAAAGTGTTGGGCTGGTGGCGCACAAAATCGATATAATCGGAGACAATGGCAATGTGTCCCCGATCAAGCACCGGGTTGAGAGCGATGGCCGTGTCCCAATTCAACACCCGTTGCACCCCCAACTTGCGTGCGGCCAGCAAGGTGGAACGGGGATCTGTGCGGCTGGGTAATCCGCTGTAGGGTTGCACCCACACGCCCCGCCCGTTAGGGCTGCGGCGCAAGGCCAAGGGGCCGATGTCGCCGTACGTTGTGTTGACAAAGCGTTCGTCTACCACTGGCCCCAGCATATCCAGGGAACGGGGTGGCAGAACAACGGCCAATAGCAGAAGAAGATCGGCGTCTGGTGGTGGAGTGATCATTGGTCGATTGCTCGATTTGTACAGTATAATGTGGGTATGAAATCGGATCGGGGATGGGTCGGAAAAATAATCGATCCCCTACCACAGCGAGAAAATCGTGTCTGTGTCCACAATAGCATCGAATACCCCCGATAGCAAAAGGAATCGCCCATGAGCCGGTTGCGGGTTGCTCTGATAGGCGCAGGCACATTTGCCTGCAAGGCCCATGCCCCTGCCTATGCTGCCATGCAAGATCGCTGCCAGGTGGTAGCCGTCTACAGTCGATCCCACAAATCCGCCGCGGCCGCGGCTGCGCTCTTGCCAGAGCCAGTGACGATCTACGATCACATTCCCTCTCTTTTGTCCATAGAAAAGCTGGACGCTGTTGACATTGTGCTGCCCATTCCCTTGCTACCAGAAGTGACAGCCCTGGCCCTGGACGCGGGCTTGCATGTGGTCAGCGAAAAGCCAATTGCGCCGACCGTCGCCCAGGCCATACCCTTGCTGGAAAATCATCGCCAGCGACCCGGACAAGTTTGGATGGTGGCGGAAAACTGGCGCTACGAAGAAGCCTATGTGCGCGCTGGACAACTCATCCAAGAGGGCGCGATCGGGCAACCATTGAGCTGTGACTTCTCGCTACAACTGCCCGTTGCCCCCGGTTCGCCCAATCATCGGACAGTCTGGCGGCGCAGTGGCGGCTTTCCC
>JAHEML010000171.1 GCA_024643705.1 Caldilineaceae bacterium
AGATATATTCAAAGAGAACATAGTAGCCCCAAAAGAGAACAAAATTGATAAGGGCGTAGAGGGCCATCACAAATCCGCCAAACCAGCTTGGCGGATTGTCACCCATCAGGACATCCAAGGTCATGTCGCCAAAAATCGCCAAAGCGATCAGCACAAGTAGATTGAGCAGGAGAACAGATACGGTCAGGATAATGGTGTCGATGAGCGCGGCGATAAAACGGTTGCCGATGCCAGCAATTTCGTAGGCAAAGGCAACGCTTTCCGGTGTGTCAACCGTGTACGACTGCTCCAACGTTGGATGTTCGGCCATTGGGGTCCCTGCTGTTTGGTGATAAGATTGGCTGATGAATATCGAGACATTGATCGCAAAAGAGAAAGATGGATGGGCTAAGCTTGAGACGCTGACCAAACGCACCCGGGGCAATGCTGAGGCGCTTTCCCAGGCCGATCTCTACGAGTTGGGGCGTCTCTATCAAATTGCCACTTCGGACCTGGCGCTGGCTCAGCGCGACTTCCCCAATCACCCCACCACCCGCTATCTCAATCAGTTGGTGGGGCGCACCCATGCTGTCCTCTACCGAGACGAAGCCCTGCGCTGGCAGCAGCTACGTCGTTTCTATCAGCAGAGCTTTCCCCAGCTCTACCGGCGACTGTTGCCCTATACGGCGGCTTCGCTCGTTCTCTTTCTGCTGCCCGCCTTGATCGGATTTTTTGTGGTTTGGCAGGCGCCAGACTCGATCTATGTGTTGCTGGGCAACGAGATTGATCCTCTGGTGCAGACCGTGGAAGATGGACGGCTGTGGACCGACATCGCGCCCAGCGTGCGTTCGGCTGCGGCCACCACAATTTTAACGAACAACATCGGTGTCATGTTCTACGCCTTCGCCGGTTCGCTCACCGGCGGGCTGATGACCCTCTACATTCTGCTTTTTAACGGGATGAGCCTGGGTGCGATTTTTGGCCTGCTCCAATCCCACGGCATGAGCGCTGGCTTGGCCGAGTTTATCCTTGCCCACGGGCCAGTGGAACTGAGTGTGATCTTCCTCGCTGGTGGTTGCGGCCTTTTTGTGGCCGATGGCTTGCTCCGGCCTGGCCTGCTCACCCGTCAGGCCGCTCTGGTGGAACGGGCCAAAATTGCTGTTCAACTGATACTCGGCTCGGTTCCCCTTCTTATCGGCGCAGGCTTGATCGAAGGTTTTATCAGCCCCAGCGGGTTACCCTGGATTGTCAAGGCGGCTGTGGGGCTGGCGACGGGTTGGGCGCTTTATCGATATTGGATGACGACAGGGATTGGGAAATCGAGAGATTGAGAGATTTGCTGGCGTGTTAACATCCAACTCCTCCGCTTCACAGCAACATCCGCGCCTTGATCTCCAAATATCGGTCAATCAAAGCCACGCTCAATTCGTCGGCAGGAACGTCAAGAGTCAACACCCCGTGGCGACGCAACTGTTCCAGCCGCACTTCACGCTCGTTCAGAAGACTCTCGGCTACGCTGCGTTGATAGAGGGCTGCCCCGTCGGCAATGGGCTGGCGCGCCATCTGCTCGACGGTGGGATCACGCATGGTGACCAGCAGCGGAAGGTGGCCCCGGCGCAGACGCAGCATCCCCGCTACCAGGGCATCCGCGGCAACGCTGCCTGTGAGATCGCTGAAGACCAGCACCAGAGATCGTCGGCTTTGACGGCTGGCGAGATAGCCAAAGACCCGGCCATAATCCGGCTCTACTGGCTGGCCCTGCACCGCGTACAACAGCTCCAGCATGCGATGAAACTGCCCCTTGCCCGTACGGGGCGCTAGCCAACTCTGCACCTCATCGGCAAAGGTCATCACCCCCACCCGGTCGCTTTTCTGGGTTGCCACATAGGCCAGCAGCAGAACAGCGTTGATGGCATAATCCATCTTTGCCACGTCTCCCACCGGGCTGCGCATCATCCGCCCCACATCCAGCAGAGCCACCAGATTCTGGCTGCGTTCGGTCTCAAATTCCATGGTAATGGGTTTGCCCCGGCGGGCGGTGGCCTTCCAGTTGATCTTGCGGTACTCGTCGTCGGGTTGATACTCCCGCATACGTTCAAACTCGGAGCCAGCACCCAGCAGCCGGGTGTTACGCAGGCCCAGCTCCCACAGCCGGTTCTTGCGCAAAAGCAGATCGTACTTCTTCACATCCACCAGGTTGGGGTAGACCTTGACAGGCCCAGCCGCGGGGAATGTGGCCTGGCGGCGTAGCAACCCCAACACCGAACCCCAACGCAGATGCAGATCGCCAAAGGCATAGTCTCCCCGACGGGGTGGACGCAGATAGTAGACGAGGGTTGTCGTGGCTTTGGGTGTGACCATGCCCGGCAAAATACGCTGTTCGTCGGAGATGGCAAAGGTGGGCGATGTCTCGTCCCGCAGCCAGACGGGCAACGGGCGCATCCCCCAGCCCAGGGTGATCGTCACCGCCACCCGATTCCACGCGGCCAACGAGAGGCGATCATCGTGACTGCGGACCACCTCCCAGGCAGAGGGTGGAGGCGTCATCTGCCAATCGGCCACCAGCAGAGCGCAGGCAAAGACAAACCACCCCCCCGCCAACCAAAGTGTGAGGGGAAAGAGTGTGGCAAGCCCCAAAAAGAGAGCCGTGATTGCAAGCAGGATGGTTCCGCGCAGAGTCAGTTGCATCTACCGTTGAAAGAGTTGCCAGATTGATGAAATCTGGCAACTCTTGTTCTCCATGATTGGTTCGGTTCTCTTCTCAACCCGCAGGCTTGTCCGACCCGGGCTGGCTCCAGCGCTCGTGGAGAAAATGGGCGGCCATCTTCGGCTGGCGATCCCGTGTGAAGACGCCCTTATGGTTCATGCTGGCGGCCCGCATCACACCTTGGGCTGTCTTGAAGTCGGCGAGGTTCCAGATGTGCAGCCCGGCCATAAAGGGACGCTCGGCCGCGGCGTCCAGGTAGCCCCGTAGAAATTCCACTTGGTACTCCTCGCTCCACATGTCCGGTGGATGGCTGTGGTTGCCTGCCAGGGTGTCTGCACCAAATTCGGTGATGATGATCGGTTTGCCCAGATGCGCATAGAGCGCATCCAATTCGTTCTTTAGCGCGGCCCGCCCCTCATCCAACTGGCCTGTTTGGCTGTACCAGCCGTAGTAGCGGTTGATGCAGGCCACATCCGCGCTTTCCAGCCACTCCACCGGGCCTCCGCCAATCCCGACAAGCGTTACCAGTCGGGTGGGGTCTTGGGCGCGGCAGAGATCATAGAGTTCCTGGAAAAAGGCGGTGGTTGAGGGGTCCACCGGGGGCACTTTCGCCCCGGACATACGTTGCATGACATCGGCGGGCATAGGCTCGTTGGCGATGCTCCACATGACAACGCTGGGATGGTTCTTGTCCCTGGCGATCAGTTCGGCCATTTGCTGCTTGCACATACGCAGACGTTCGGCAATGGCCTCTGCGCCCCCACCAAATTGCAGGCTGACGTTGGGGATTTCGTCGATGACCAAAATCCCCTCCCGATCCGCCATGCGCATCTGCTCTTCGGAATAGGGATAGTGGGCCGTACGGTAGGAGTTGGCCCCGACCCATTTCATGAGCGCATAATCTTTGACGGTGACGGGTGTGTTGTCGCCCCGGCCAGAGATGGCAAAATCTTCGTGGCGGCCAAAGCCTTTCAGGAAGATAGGCTGGCCGTTGAGGAGAATTGTGCCGCCCTCTACGGCAATTGTGCGGATGCCCACCTCCAAAGAGTAGCGATCCAGGGGAGCAGCGTCGTCGCCCAAGGTCACTTCCAGCGGGTAAAGGTGGGGGTGACCCGGCCCCCACAGTTTGGCATCGGCAACCCGAATCTGGGCTTGCGCTGCTCCGTTATCGAAAATAAGCGAAGCTGTCTGCCCAGCCAGATGAATGCTACCGGACGATTCCCCGCTGGCTTCTACCGCCACGCTGACAAGACCATCCGCGCCGTCGATCTCTGTTGTCACTGTCACATCCTGGATGTGGCTGGTGGGCACGGAATAGAGATGCACAGCCCTGTGCAGCCCGGCGTAGGGGAAAAAGTCGAAGGTGGCCGCGGGGAACATGCGCATAAATGCGCCCAGGCCGCCCCGGGTATTCCCCGCGGGAACCCGGTTGGGCATCAGGTGATTTTCCACCTGCACCGCGATGGTGTTGGGCGCATCCCACCGCAATAGTGCGGTCACATCAAATTCAAAGGGCAGATGGCCCCCTTCGTGTCCACCGGCAAGGGAGCCGTTGACCCAGACCTTGGCCGCATAGTTGGCCGAGCCGACCCGTAGCATCACCCTGTCGCCCTGCCAGCCAGCGGGGACAAATGTCTTGGTCAGGTACCAGGCCACGCCCAGATAGTCGCGGATGTCGTCGTAGATGTCGTTCCAACTGGCGGGCACAGCCATGGGGCGGGCGTTGGCCAGACCGTTGAACCACCCCTCGGCTTCGCCCACTTCGCCCGGATCGATCTGAAAGTCCCAGATGTCCGAAAGATTGAGCATGTTGCGTTTGTCGTTCTGTTGTGGATATAGCACGGGTTTGCTCCTGTGGGGTTGTTCTGGATTGTTAGGGTTTAGTATAGGCAACCGTGGACGTTTAGGCGAATTTTAACGGTGTACGTAACTACCTACCCCCACTCAGCCTCCCCCAGACTGGGGGAGGAGCCAATCCAGTTCCCTCCCCAAAATGGGGAGGGTTAGGGTGGGGTTGCTTGGTAGTTACCGGTGTACTATCATCGATTCGTCCGTTTGTTCTGTATTGATTCTTGCGTTGCCATCTTTTCGGGCTGGTGATACACTGCCCCAGACGGCTTCCATCCACCCAAGGAGAAAACCCTAATGGCTCGATTCGACCATCTCAAAGGCGTCTTTGGCTTGCTGCCCACCCCCTACCAAGACGATCTGGAAATCCACATCCCCGACCTGCGCGCATCCGCCGACTTTTGTTGTCGCAGCGGACAGCATGGGATCGTCTGGCCGGTGATGGTAGGCGAATTCTACTTTCTGGGCGAGCAGGAACGGGTGCGCGGCCTGAACGAGGTGATGGATGCCATCGACGGACGGCTGCCCCTGATTTTCGGCTGCTCCGGCGTCTCGGTTCCCCAAGTGCTCTACTTTGCCAGGGAAGCCCAGAAAGCCGGCGCAGATGCAATTATTGCCATGGCCCCGGCCCGCACCAACACCGCCACCGCCATCGACATGTACAAGCGCATGGCCGATGCCTTCGATGGGCCACTGGTGGTGCAAAACGCGGACGCCTATGCACCTCTCACCGGCGAGCAGATCGCGCAACTGGTGCAGGATGTGCCGTCGATTGAGTACATCAAAGAGGAACGGCAGCCAGGGCCAAAGCACATTGCCGAAGTTCACAAGCTGGTGGGGGATCAGGTGAAGACAATTTTCGGCGGCGCGGCGGGTAAAGTACTGCCAGACGAATACATTCGGGGCGCAAATGGGTGCATGCCCGCCTGCGAGATCGCAGATCTGCTGGCCCAGGTGATGGAACTGCTCTGGGATGGGGACGAGGATGGCGCGCGGGAACTACACCGACGTCTGCTACCTCTGATTATCCTGGAAAATCACGCCTTCATGCGTTACATTCTCAAACGCCGGGGGGTCTTCACCTCCACCGTGGAGCGCGCGCCCGCGGGCAAGCAAGCCCTGGATGCGGACGACAGGCGGGAGATCACCCGGCTGATTGCGGCGATTGAAAAGGATGTAAAGAGTTATCCCTTTGGTGAAGAATGAGCCGATTGACACCCCCTCCATTTTGGAGTAGGATTGGAGCACCACGCCACAATCGATGGGAGGTATTCTATGGCTGTCACCGCGAAAAAAGTTCGGGTTCAGGTAGATTTGAGCGAAACTGAAGCACTGTTGATCAATCATTTGACCGAAAGACTCTCGGTCCGATCCCGCGCAGATTTATTGCAGCAAGCCTATGGAACATTTCTGTGGGTGCTGAGCGAACGTCTGTCAGGAAATCGGATTGTTAGCGTCGATGCAGCCAATGTGGAAAAATTGGAGCGCTACAAAGAATTGAGCGTCCCTGCAGCCGAGCCGCTGTTGTTCAATCATTACGAGCATCTGGTCGTGCGCCCAGAATCGAATTATCGGCAAGCCTATCTGCGTGGACGAAATATGCGCGTTGGGCAATTGATTTACAAAATGCGCGCCAACCAGTTGAGCGCCGAGGAAGCCGCCGAAGATATGGAACTACCTGTAGAACAGGTGCGAGAAGCGCAACTTTACTACCAAATCAATCGAGAATTGATTGAGCAAGAAACCGAAGAAGAGAAGCAGCGGTTGATAGCTGGAGGTATTTCCCTTGAGCCTCTTCATCTACCTGGATGATTGCGCCTTTTCCTATCGTTTGCGCCAATTGTTGGTTGAAGCAGGACATACAGTTCAGGTTCCTACAGATGTCGAACCTCCCCTGACAGGGGCGAAAGATCACCTTCATTTTGATTATGCAAGAAAAACCTGGCAAGTCATTCTAACCTATAATCCGGATGATTTTCTTGAGTTGCATCTTCAAATACCGGATCATCCAGGCCTGCTGGCTGTCTACCAAGACAATGATCCCACACGGGACATGTCCTACCCCGATGTGGTGCGCGCAATCAACAACCTGCAGCGTATTCAGCCAGACCTGGGCAGAGGTTTCTGGGTGTTGAACCACTATCAGTGGTGAGAAAGCTCTTCTTGAAAAGGTGATGCAGAACTCTCGACGGGTTCTGCATCACCTTTTTGTACATTCAGCGCACCAGCCCTACACATCAAACTTCACGCCTTGCGCCAAGGGCAAACTCTCCCCGTAGTTGATCGTCACTGTCTGCCGCCGGGCATAAACTTTCCACGAATCCGAGCCACTCTCGCGACCGCCGCCGGTCTCTTTTTCCCCGCCAAATGCACCGCCAATCTCCGCACCGGCCGTGCCTGTGTTCACACTTGCCAGCCCGCAATCGCTGCCCCGCACACTGAGAAAGCGCTCCACCTCGCGCATGTCTGTGCTAAAGATGGCGGATGAAAGACCCTGATCTACCCCGTTATGAATTGCCAGGGCTTCGTCCAGTTCGGAATACTTCAGCACATACAAAATCGGTGCAAAGGTCTCCTCGCAGACGATCTCGAAATCGGGCTGGCCTTCCACCAGCGCAGGAGCCACATAATGACCACCCTCCAGCCCTGGCAACGAGAGTACCCGGTTGCCGGCCAGCACCCGTCCCCCTTCTGCCACGGCCCGCTGGATGGCCTGACGGTAGGCCATCACCGCGTATTGGTTGATCAGCGGGCCAACCAGCACACCCGGTTCCAGCGGGTTGCCCACTTTCACCGTTTCGAAGACC
>JAHEML010000958.1 GCA_024643705.1 Caldilineaceae bacterium
CCGCTACGATAGTTCCAGCCGTCGCTGGGGCAGTGGGACATGTAACCCAATTACAGCGTTCGCCAAGTTATTACGTCCCAGTGGAAAATGTTGAAGAAGATGAGATGATAAAGGAGTTGCGTTCCCTTGATATACCACTGGAATGGATTTCTGAAATCAAACGTCGCAAAAATCTCAACGAGGGTCGTATTTTTACTGAACGCGCTTTGAGTGAGCCGGACATCGTGAGGCAGGAACTGCTTGATATGGTAGCAGCAGCGTTGCCCGAAGATTATGATATTGACACTCATTTTACCCCTCGCTATGAACCTTGGAAAGAGAGACTGTGTTTGTTGCCACAGGGTGACTTACTCAAGGCAGTCGTGTCGGGAAAAGCGTCGATAGTGACTGATCATATAGAACGTTTTGTTGATGACGGCATACTCCTGAAATCGGGCAGGACGTTGAAGGCAGACATCATCGTTTGTGCTACTGGAATCGAACTCTGCGGCTTGGGCGATATTAAATTCAAGATTGATGGCGAACAAGTTAATATTCCTGATACATGGACGTACAGGGGCATAATGCTTTCTGACTTGCCTAATTTAGCGTGGTCTTTTGGCTACATTCGATCCTCATGGACACTGCGTTCGGACCTCATTGCACACTTTGTATGCCGTTTGTTAAACCATATGAAGGAAATAGGGGCACAGCAATGTACTCCCCGACTGCGAGCAGAAGATCAGGGAATGAAAGCCAAGTCATTTGTCGATCCGGATGATTTTGCGCCAGGTTACATGCGGCGCGGGATGGGGCGGTTGCCAAAACAGGGCGATCATGAGCCTTGGCTCAACATTCAGGACTATTATGTGGAAAAGAACACCTTACCTGAAACAAGTCTTGACGATGGCGTGCTTCAATTTATCTGACATCGATTCAACTGGGCCGCAAGTAATCAGGGGTCGCTGATGGATTCATGCTTGACGAGGCGTTTTTGAATCGAAGGTATCCGGTCAACAATCTTCTGGGCTGATAGCCCTGTCGTTCGGCATGCTACAGCTTGTAAAGAAGATCGGGTTCTTTATGGGGATTCATACGGATCTTTCTCATCCACTATCGCATCAATCCCAGCATCGTTCAGGTTCCGTGCCCACTTTTATCTGCAATGCCAGCCGAATTACGCAGGCTGGCATCTCCCCTCGTGGTGCGCTACAATACCCCCACAACCCAACCACTTCACTCGCTAGCCCCACAGGACCACGCCCAATGAACATCATCTACCTGCACTCCCACGACACTGGGCGCTATTTGCAGCCCTACGGCCACGCGGTGCCTGCCCCAAATTTGCAGAAACTGGCCGAAGAAGGCGTTCTCTTTCGCAAAGTTTTCAACGCTGCGCCCACCTGCTCGCCCAGCCGGGCCTGCCTGTTGACCGGCGAAAGCGCCCATTCCAACGGCCAACTGGGGCTTGCCAACCGGGGCATTTACCTGCGCCACCCAGAACATCACCTGGCAAACTTTCTGGCCGCCCAGGGCTACGAGACAGCACTCTGCGGCATCCAACATTTGGTGCTGGACGCGCGTGACCTGGGCTATCGCTGGCTGGTAGAATCGGGCACACCCACAGCTACCGATGGCGCGGGCATCACCGACGCCGCGATCGAGTTCATCGGCCAGCCCCACCAACGTCCCTTCTTCCTGGACATCGGCTACTTTGAGACCCACCGGGTCTTCCCCGAGCCGGGGCCAAACGAAGACCCCCGCTACACCTTGCCACCCGCACCCCTGCCCGATACACCGGAAACCCGCTACGACATGGCCTCTTTCAAACGCATGGCGAAGATGCTGGACGAACACGTGGGCCGGGTGTTGGCCGCGCTGGACGAGGCTGGGCTGGCCGACAACACGCTTTTCATCTACACCACAGACCACGGTCTGGCCTTCCCCGGCATGAAATGCACCCTGACCGATCACGGCATGGGTGTGGCGCTGATCGTGCGCGGCCCCCAAGGCTTCTCCGGCGGCAAAGTAGTGGACGGCATGATCTCCCAGATC
>JAHEML010000172.1 GCA_024643705.1 Caldilineaceae bacterium
GTTGTGGGGGATATGGCCGGTTTTGCCGCGGCCAGCTATCTGCGCGGCGTGCCCTTTGTGCAGATTCCCACCAGCGTTCTCTCCATGGTGGATGCATCCGTGGGGGGCAAAACGGGGGTAGACCTGCCCCAGGGCAAGAACCTGGTGGGCGCGTTCAAACAGCCCAGTCTGGTCGTCATCGATCCGGCAGTCATCAATACCCTGCCCGCGCCGGAATTCCGTTCTGGGCTGGCCGAGATTGTCAAGCACGGCATTATCGACGCGCCGGAGATTTTCCGTCAGTTGGAGGGCGACGGCCCCACCAATTTGGGCCAACTGATCAGCGATGCCGTGCGGGTGAAGGTGGATGTGGTGGCCGAAGACCCCTTCGAGATGGGGCGACGGGCTACCCTGAATTTGGGCCACACTTTCGGCCACGCCATCGAGCAGACAAGCCGCTACGCGGTGCGCCACGGCGAGGGGGTGGCCTTGGGCCTGATCGCCGCGGCACACATGGCCGGGGCGACGGGCCACTGCGATCCCGCGCTGGAAGAACGCATTCGCCGCCTGTTGCTTCGCCTTGATTTGCCCGTGAGCGTCTCCGGCTACAGCCTGGACGAAGTACACGCCACCATGTTTTTCGACAAGAAACGCCAGGGCAAAACCCTGCGCTTTATTCTGCCCACCAAGCTGGGCCATGTGAAAATTGTCAACAATCCCGGCGACGAGTATGTGCGCCGGGCGCTGGAAACCGTGCTGGTATAGCAAGCATCCACTTTCGGGAGAATTCCATGACCAAGATCGCCCTCATCCACGGGCCAAATCTCAACTTGTTGGGCCGCCGGGAACGCTCCATCTACGGCAGCGTCACCCTGGACACCATCAACGAGCAGGCGCTGGCCTGGGCTGGCACTACCCACGAGGTGCGCCCTTTCCAGAGCAACCACGAAGGCGCGATTGTGGATGCCATCCAGGCTGCTGGCGATTGGGCCGACGGACTGGTGATGAACCCTGGCGCGTTCACCCACTACTCCTACGCCATCCGCGATGCCATCGCTGGCGTCTCGTTGCCCACCGTGGAAGTCCACCTGAGCAACATTCACAGCCGGGAAGAATTTCGCCACACCTCTGTGCTGGCCCCGGTCTGCGTGGGACAAATTTGCGGCTTTGGCTGGCGTAGCTATCTGCTCGGTTTGCAGGCATTGGTCGATCATCTGGCAGATCGCAAGTGATGAAAAGAGGGGTTCGGATGAAACAGATGAATGCGGGTTTTACCCATGCCAGAAAAGTGTCTCAGCTGCTGGCGATGCTGGTCGCTCTGATGCTATTGGCCGGTTGCCAGGACGAAACGCCCACACCCACGCCTGTCCCTCTGGTTTCCCTGCCGGGGACGCCGGCAGCAGTTACATCATCGGGTGAACCGGTGGTATTGGCGGCCACGGCTACACCGGCCCCCTTGCCGCCAGCCCCCACGCTTACACCCCCAATCAGCAGTGGAACCATCACCCTCTGGCACAGTTGGGCCAGGCAAGACGGCGATGCGCTCTCCCAAATTTTGCAGAACTTTGCTGCTGCCAACCCGAATATCACCGTCCAGACTCTCTTTGTCGCCTATTCGGATCTGCCCCAGGCCTACGCCGACGCGGTGGCCGCAGGGGGCGGGCCAGACCTGATTCTGGCCCCGGCCTGGTGGCTACGGGAATTGGTGGATGCCAATGCGCTCCTGCCTCTCTCCGATCGGCTGGACAGCGGCGAGGCTGACCAATGGATCGACGCCGCCCTGGACAATCTGACCATCGACGGCACGCTTTACGGCCTGCCCACCAACTACGAACTGGTGGGCCTTTACGTCAACAAGGCCCTGCTTGGCGACGCTGCTCTGCCCGCCACCACCGATGATCTGCTGGCCCTGGCCGCGGCTAACCCTGCCCAGGGTGCTGGGCTATATCTCAACTTTTATCATCTCTACTGGGGAATTCCCGCTTACGGCAGCCAACTCTTTGACGGGAGCGACCAGGTGGTTCTGGATCGCACGCCGGGTACGGCCCAGTTTTTGGATTGGCTCCTGCGCATGTCCCAGACGCCGGGCACATTTGTCGATGGGGATTATGGTATGCTCATGGATCGCTTCAAAAAGGGGGAATTCGCCTTTTTTGTGGATGGGCCGTGGAGCAACGGCGAGTTGAAGCAAGCTCTGGGCGACGATCTCGCTGTGATCCCCTTGCCCGGTGGTCCGGCTGGCCCGGCCCGGCCCTGGCTCAGCGGCGATGGCGTCTTCCTGAACCCGGTTGTGGATGCCACCCAACAGCAGTTGGCTTTGCAGTTGGCCCGGTCCATTGCCAATGGCGAGAGCGGAACCATTCTTGCTCAAACCGCGGGTCGATTGCCTGCCCAGCGCCAAGCAACAGTTGATGATCCAGTGTTGCAGGGCTTTGTGGCCCAGGCTGAGACTGCCCTCTCCGAACCCCATCGCCGCCAGATGTCCCAGGTGTGGGGCTACACGGGGGATATGCTGCTGAAGGTGATCGACGGGGGTGTTTTGCCGGATAGCGCGGTGGCGGAGACATCCGCCCTGCTCAACGACGCGCTGGCCCCCTGATTTGAAAATAGAACGGGGATGACGCGGATGACAGCGGATAACATGAGCATCCCATTTTCATAGCTGATTGTGCCCAATCGGGCGTGAACACTGACTTCTCGTTGAGTCCTATCCAACCGTATAGCCGAAAGAGATATTCGTATGACAGCCCCACTGATCCCCGGCCCCACCTACGCCGAGATGCGCAACCCCCTGTTGTTGCCCGAAAGCCTGCGCCAGAAGGCTCGCATGGCCCTGCACGACGACGAAACAGGCCCGCTGAATCTCTTTAATATCAACTGGAAAAACACCAATAGCGAGGTGGAACACCTGCTGCTACCCCCGGAACTGACCGGTGTGGAGGCCAACATCATCGTTTTGAGCGGGCGCAACTTTCCCAGCGGCTCCATGAAGGTCGGCCCGGCCTACGCCACCCTGGCCGAAGCCGAAGTGCTGGATGGACTGCGCCCCGGCGACAAGCGGGTGATCGGCCCCAGCACGGGCAATTTTGGCATTGGCACAGCCTATGTGAGCAAGCTCAAAGGCTACCAGGCGGTGGTGGTGATGCCCGACAACATGAGCGTGGAGCGCTACGAACGCATCAGCAATTACGGCGGCGAGCTGGACCTGACCCCCGGCACCGAGTCGGATGTGATTCTCACGTTGGAGCGCACCCACAGCGAATATATCAGCCAGCCGGACAAATATATGGTGTTGGCCCAATTCGAGCTGCTGCCCAACTATCGTTTCCACCGCTCTGTGACCGGCGACGCGGCTGTGCAGGCGGCCCGTATTCATGGCAACGGGCGGGTGGCGGCTTTTGTCAGCGCGCCGGGCAGCGCGGGCACACTGGCCGCGGGGGATCACATCAAAACCATCTGGCGAGACAGCAAGACCGTGGTGCTGGAGCCGCGGGAGTGTCCCACCCTCTACAACGGCGGCCAGGGCCAGCACCGCATCGAAGGCATCGGCGACAAGATGGTCACCCTGATCCACAACGTCTTTAGCTCCGATCTGCTGATGCTGATCCACGACGAAGAGACCGTGCGGGGGATGGAAGTGGTGCAGTCGGGCGCGGCTGTGCTGGCCGAGCGGTTGGGCGTGAACCCGGATGTGGCGCGCTCGCTCCAAGGCAAATTTGGCCCAAGCTGTATCTGCAATGTGATCGGGGCTATCAAGACCGCCCGCTATCTGGGGCTGGGGCCAGAGGATAACGTGGTCACCATTGCCACCGACAGCTACGATCGCTACCCATCGGTGAGCCAGGCACTCTATGAACGCAATGGGGGCAAGCCCGACGACGAGCAGCTAGAAACCTGGGCCAAGAGCGTCTTTCTGGGGGCCAGCCTGGGCGAGATTGTAGACCTGAACCGCAACGGCCATCAGCAGCGCTTGCAGCAGATGAAAGAGGGGCTGTGGACCCGGTTTGGCTACAGCGCCGGGTACATTCGCAAGATGGCAAGCCAGGATTTCTGGGACGAGGAATTTGCCCGGATTGGGGAGATTGACCCGCTGATCGAGGAGATGCGAGGATCGATTGGCTAAATCGACGGTTCAAATTCAGCTAAAAGGAGCCACCAGATGAGCAATCAAATGAACAATGGGCACAAAATTACCATGTTGGGCACGGGGCTGATCGGCATGTTCTACACACTGACCCTCCACGGCCAGCGCAACCGAGACCGGGTGGAAGTGGTCTATTCGCGCACGGCTCAGAAGGCGCAAGAATCGGCCGCGGCGTGGAACATCCCCCACTGGACCGACGACATGGCCGCGGCCATCAACCACCCGGATACGGACACGGTTGTGATTGGCCTGCCCAACCATCTCCACGAAGAAGCCGTGCGCCTGGCCGCGGCCGCGGGCAAAAACGTGCTCTGCACCAAGCCCCTGGCCCGCACCGGGGCCGAGGCCAAGCGCATTTTGGAGATTGTGGAAAAGGCGGGAGTCTTTGCCGGCTATCTGGAGGATTTGGTCTACACGCCTAAAGCGCTCAAGGCGATCAAAGCTGTGCAGGAGGGCGCGCTGGGCGACATTTTGTGGGCACGCTCCCGGGAGACCCACCCTGGCCCCCACAGCAGTTGGTTCTGGGATGCCAAACAGGCGGGTGGCGGGGCGATCATCGACCTGGGCTGCCACTGCATCGAAATTATGCGCAGCTACATGGGCAAAGAGAACCGACCCGTGGAGGTGATGTGCTGGGCCGATACCCTGGTGCATCCCATCGAAGCCGAGGACAGCGGCATCGCGCTCATCAAATTCGAGAGCGGTGCAGTGGGCCAGTTCGAGGTCTCGTGGACCTTTCGGGGTGGTATGGACTTGCGGGATGAGGTGAGCGGGACCGAGGGCACCATCTGGCTGAACCATTTTCTGCGCACGGGGTTCGAGATGTTCACATCCGGCGCGGGCCAGGGCTACGTGGCCGAGAAAGCCGAGAGCGCCAGCGGTTGGCTCTTCCCCGTGGGCGACGAACTGAGCGAACTGGGCTATGTGGACATGTTCACGGACATGTTCAACGCCATAGATGAGGGCCGCGCGCCCATGGAGACCTTCTACGATGGCTATGTGGTCAACGCGGTGATGGACGCCTGCTACCGTTCCGCGGCGTCGCGGCGTTGGGAGCCGGTGGAGATGGAGTGGCGGGGCGGCTCCACCCCCCGCATCGCCAAAGCAGTACGCCAGCACCAAGGCCAAGTGGTGATCAAAGAGGAGACCATGCCCGACGGTAAGGTCAAGATGATTTTGAAAGACCCGGCAACGGGGAGATTCAGCGAGACGATTGTCTAGGGTTGCGTGTTGCCCCCCCAAAAAAAAGTGAGACAGGACGGCACCAAAAAGCCGGGAGCGATTGTGCTCCCGGCTTTCTGATCGAAGGTCAAATTCTGCGCCCCGTCTCGCTCTTTGATCCTACCGCAGGACAGCCGGCAAGAAGATCGACTTCAGCCCCGGCGTCGGCGCGTTCGGGTCCACAATCAGCACACCCTGGTTGAAGGGATCCCCCTGGTCGCTGAGGATCACTGTGCCTGTGTCGCTGACCGTGAGCGAATAGCTTTCGCCTGCACCCAGCAGCCCGCTGTCGAAGCCGCCTGCTGCCCGTGCCGATGGGTTCCCCTGCACCGAATGGTCGAACACATCCACATTCACCCAGCGCACGGTCGTGCCCGGCGGCACAACCAGCACGCCCGGCTCGAAACCACCCGACCCAATCGAGACGGTGACATCAGCTGCCTCGGTCACCGGCGAGAGCGCGATGGCCTGGGCCACTGCTCCGCCCGCGGCCACACTCAACGCGTCGCTGGTGTAGGGCTGATAGCCCGGCGCATTCACCTGCACACGATAGGTTCCCGCAGGCGGCACGAAGTAGTAACTGCCGTCGCCTCCGGTCGCCTGGGGATTAGCCTGACCTCCGGCCCCGTCCCACGAATCGTAGACAAAGCCACCTTCCACTGTTCCCGATAGAGCCATCTGGGCAAGCAGGCGCACGCTCGCGCCGCTGACCGGCTGACCCGTGACCGCGTCTGTCACCTGCCCCGGCTGGATGGTGCTGAATGTACCTTCCAGCGCACTCTCCTCGCCGTCCACATTGAGCACCAGGGCATACCCACCGCTGGCTGTGCCCACATTGCTGCTGCGGGTGCAGGTCAGGCAGCCCATCCACCCCAGGATGCCGCCCCCCAGATCTTCAAAGGTGAAGGTCTGGAAAGGCGAGAAGAAGTTGAGACCCAAGCTCAGATTCGACACGCCCGGCGTGCGGGCCACCGACATGGAGTAGGTGCGCCCCGGCACAAAGACAGTGGGCGGCATACCGATGTTGAAGTTGAGCGTGTCCGGCGTCCAATTGCGCCCACCGCCATCGCCGATAATGAATGAGAGCGGGTCGATGGGCAGATTTGGGTCCACCCGGAAAAAGGCTTCTTGCAGCTTGGGCGATGCCTTGTCCAGGTCTGTGCTGCGGGCCAGACTGGGTGCGCCATAGCCCACGCGAACACTAAAGAGACCGGCTGGCAGACTGCCCAGTGTGTAGCCCCATTGGCCGTTACCACCAACCACAACTGTTTCGGTTATGGACCGCCAGTGGTTCAGGCTGGCGCGGGAAGTATCAGCGCTATCGAGGCCATCCACAAAGAGGGTCAGTGTTTCGCCCGGCGTGGCTACCCCGCGGATTTCCACATTGTCCCGGGATGTGGTGGCATTGGCCGCCCGGTAGGGGCTGCCGGGGATGCCGAAGCCCAGAGAAGGAACAATCGCCGGGATGGCTGTTTCCACTTGGGCCACATTATTGATCGGGTCGGCGTCTGGGCTGCTGCTGCGCACTTCGCCTTTGATGTCGCCCAGTTTAAGGTAGGCAGGATTGCCGGCGGCCACAGAGCGGGCAGACTCGCCTTCCTCCACTTTCCACGAATAGACGATTGCCCCTCGCTGGCCCGGTTGCAGTGTACCCAATGCCACCAGGTTGGGCGGTGTGGCCTTGTCCAGATTGAGTTCGGGTAGGCTGATCGCTTCCAGTAGTGTAGCATTTTTCAATGCTGTGGGCAGGGTGATAACAAGGCTGCTTTCCAGCGCTGGATCGCTGCCTTCGTTGCTGTATTCGATGCGCAGGGTCACTTTGCGCGCCCGCGCTGTCGCGTCTGTCGAAGCCGCGCCTGGGGCCGGATCGACTGTCAGTGGTTCCCAGGCAACGTCAAAATCTATGGCTGGGTCTGCGCCCTGGCCCTTGGGGTAGAGCAGATAATCTTCGGTTTCGCCCGTGCGGTAGCCGCTGGCGGGGC